>DATJYD010000099.1:0-5436 GCA_035499755.1 Fimbriimonadaceae bacterium | reverse complement strand
GAGCTGCGGTCCTTCGGTGTCGCGGCTCTGTCGCTTGCCGCTCAAACGGTTCATCATTCTCATGGCTTAAAACTCCAGCCCTCCGCTTCGGGCGCCCTCCGCGAGAGCGGCCACGCGGCCGTGGTATCGGAAGCCGCCGCGGTCGAAGACGACGGCGACGACGCCCTTCTCTTTCGCCCGCTGAGCAAGCTTTTCGCCGACCGACTTCGCGCCGCCCGTATTGCCCTTGGTGTCCAGGCCTTTTTCGAGGCTGCTGGCGGCAGCCAGGGTCGTGCCGGTCGTATCGTCGATGATCTGTGCCGAAATATGCTTCAGGCTGCGAAACACGGCCAGCCTCGGACGGGCGGGCGTGCCGTTGACCCGCTTCCGAAGGCGCTCGTGCCGCGCGATCCTGAGTTCGTCTCGTGATTTAGCCACTTCTTAAACTCCTTACTTCTTCGCGGCCGCGCGTTTGCCGGCCTTGAGCTTGATGACTTCGCCGCGATAGCGGATGCCTTTGCCTTTATAGGGTTCGGGCTTGCGCACCTTGCGCACGTCCGCCGCGATCTGGCCGACCTTCTGCTTGTCGATGCCGCTCACCGTCACGCTCTGGGCGCGGGTTCGCTCGTCGGCCTTGACTTCGAATGTGATACCGGCGGGAGCTTCGAGCCGGACCGGGTGCGAATGGCCCATGCTCAGGATCAGGCTCCTGCCTTCGAGGGTGACGCGGTAGCCGACACCGACCACGTCGAGGACCTTGCTATGGCCCTTGGTGACCCCGTCGACCATGTTGTTGATGAGGGTGCGCGCGAGGCCGTGCTGGCTGCGCGATTCACGCAGATTGTTCGGGCGCTCGAGTTGCAGCTTGCCGTCTTCCTGCTTGACAGTGATCAGGCGGGAGATCGGTTCGGAGAGCTCGCCTTTGGGGCCCTTGACGCTCACGACGTTGGTCCGCTCGTCGACGGCGACCGTCACTCCGGCGGGAATAGTAATTGCCTGTCTGCCGATTCGCGACATCTTAGTACACCTCGCAGATGACTTCGCCGCCGATGTTGCGCCTTCGCGCCTCGCGGTCGGTCATGAGGCCGGTGCTCGTGGAGACGATCCGGGTTGCGAGGCCGCTACGGAGGGGGCGCAGGTCGTCCGCCCCTTTGTAGACCCTCAGGCCGGGCTTGCTCACACGAGCGATGTGACTGATCAGCGGCTTGCGCTTCGCATCGTAGCGAAGGTGGACCTTGATCGTCGGGAACTTCGACTCGGTCGTGATCTCGTGGCCCTTGATATAGCCTTCGGCCTCGAGGATTTTCACGATCTCGACTTTGATTTTGCTGTGCGGAACGTCGACCGTCATCAGATGGGCGCGAGCGCCGTTTCGGATGCGTGTCAGAAGGTCCGCGATGGGATCGCTATGCATGGCTTAGAACCTCCTGAGCTCTACCAGCTCGACTTCTTCACGCCGGGCAGCTCGCCCTTATGTGCCTTTTCGCGGAGACAGATTCGGCAGATGCCGAAGAAACGGAAGTATCCGTGTCGGCGGCCGCAAAGGCTGCAGCGGTTATAGCCGCGAACCTTGAACTTGGGCGTCGCCTGTTGTTTATTGATCAGTGATTGTTTTGCCATTCATCTCCCGCCGTTGTCGAGCCGGTTCGCGCCGCCTTGGCATTACGCGGAGCGCCTGGCTCGTGGCTAAGTTGTTTGTCTCGGATCGATCCGAGAGGCGAATAATACCTCAGAAGCCAGCGCGGGGTTTCCAGGCCTTGGGTCTCACGGATTTCAAAGCACGACCCCTACTGCGTCCTCGCGGCGGGCCGTCGCTGTCGGAGCGGTACTTGGACGCTCCGACCGAGCAACGGGCATAAACGGGCCGTGACTCATCTATCCGATGACCGCACGGATCTCCTCTTTGCCCTTCCTATTCACACGCCAGATGAAAGCGTCGAGGACGTAGTGGGTGAGCTGCGGCATCGTCAGGAGGGGGACGAGGATGGCGAGCACGGTCGCGGATGCCGGGATGGTCAGGCTTCCAAAGACGCCCGCGTGCTCGTGCCAACTCGTCCAGTCCCAGACCCCCTCCTCGAACCAAGCGAAGGCGAACAGGGCCAGGGCATAGAACGGAACGTACTTGAGCTGGAAGAACTTGAGAAATCGGTTGCCCGCGTTCGCAGCGTTGCCCCGCTTGCGATATTGGTAGATCCAGATGAGGGCCATGTAGGGGATGCCGTGCGAGACGATGTTGACGAGGCTGAAGGTCAGATCGCCGTTGAACACGATGATCCCGGTCGCCCAGGCCGCGGCCGTCGCGGTCAGGAGCAGGACCTTGCCCGCGTTAAGCGAGCCCGTCGTCCGCCAGCGGTAGGCCTCTTTGGCGAAGAAGGCGCCGAGGGCCAAGACATAGATGCCTCGGAAGAGGAGGTCGGGCCAAGTCCACGGGATGCGGATGACGTCGACTCCGTCGAACCACTGGAAGTTGCGCGAATAGGTATGCCAGTAGATCAGCGGATAGATCGTGGCCATGTAAATCGCGATCTGATCGATGCGGTAGCCGAGGCCCTTCGGCTCGCCGCGCCGGTAGAGCATCAGGAAGCCGTATTGCTGGCGAACGAAGTGGTAGATCGCGAAGTAGGCGACGGCGAGCCAGAAGTAGACCGGGCCCGACAACGCATAGATGGCGATGCCTCCGAGCCAGCAAGCGGTGGGGGCAACCAGATAAAGGGTCTTGCGACGCCTGAACTCGTCGCGGTCGAAGTAGGTTCGAAAGAGGGAACTATAGACATGGGCGACGTCGATGCCGAGGATCAGCACGACCCAGACCCAGATCGGCATGTCGAGCGAGGCCAGCCGGCTGCCCCAGATCAACACGAGCAGCGTAATCGCGACGGGCGGGCCGATGATCGCAAGGAGATCGAACTTAGGCGAGTAGATCCAGGGCGTCTTGACGCGCACCGGCCTTGCCGAGGCGTCCCCCGTCGAGGCTAGCGCTTGGGTTGCGCGCGGCCTGGTATCGATCATCGCTTCACCTCGAATCTGCCCAAATCACAGCTACCGGAACGGTACTTCCGAGACAGGAGACCTAGATCACCGGCATATAGAGGTCGGTGATGAGCCTTTCCGGAGGGGTGTCGCTGGGATCGTTTACGTAGACCTCGAAGGCGGGCTCCTCGCTGATCGTGCGTCTCAGGTCGTTCTCGCAGTAGCTCCATAGGTCGTTCCATACCGGCGCGAGGTCGTCGTAAGGACCGACGAACCGGGCGGTGACATATGTGCCTCCCGCGATCTGCCCGACCTCCGGGGCGCCCCATCCGCCGACTTGATAGCCCTCGGGGATCTCCACGCAGGCGGCCGAGCGGAGCTGAGGGGCGGGGACCTCGTCGGGGTCGTCCCAATAGATGCCGATGGTCCGCTGGACGGGCACATTCTGGGCCTCGACCCACTTCCAGAGCCGGTCGAAGACCGGCCCGATCTCGTCGTAGGAGCCGGTATGACGAAGCATGGCGATGCGGATCGGCGCAAGCTGAATAACCTGGGCGTTCATGGCTGCGAGTATGTTACAGCAATGCTCGAAGAGCGAGATCCCTTGGGCCGATAAACGATCATTACTTGCTCGAGCCCGGATCAGGAATGGGGAGTCTGTCACCCGACTCAAAATGACCTGCCTCAAACACCTCTCGCGCTTTGCGATCCACGTGTGCTCGGGCGGAAACCCGATGGGCAGAGCAGTAATCCATGAACTCGCGAGCCGCGACTTCGAGAGCGGTCCAGAAGTCCGCGCCTGGCTCGGATTCCTCCCAGTGCCACTCTCGCAATTCAAGGATGCCGTCGCGGCACCAGAACTCGGCCCTCGCGGCCAGCCGGTCGCCAAAGAGAACCGGCAGAACGTAATAGCCCCAGCGCCGCTTGGCCTCGGGAGTATAGATCTCCCACGCATAGTCGAAGTCGAAGAGGTGGGCGATCATCTTTCGGTCCCACATGAACTGATCGAGGGGTGCCACGAATACGACCCGAGGTTCGAGAGCCGGCCGGTCGAGAAGGGATAGGAAATCGGGCGTCGCGTGTGCCCTTACGCCGTCGACTTCGACCGGGACGATCGCGTTTCTTCGAACCAGTTCGGGCAGAGTGTGCTTGCGGTCGTAATAGAGGAGGACGTAGGACCAGACCTCGGCCGCGGCGGATGGCCTTACCATGCCCATCGCCCGATGCCGCTCCAACGTCAGTTCCAGCACGGCGTCGGCGTCGGGGAGACGTGGCAGCTCCAAGAGGTGGCGCGGAACGACGCGCTCGGTGAGGTCGTACAGGTGCTGGCCGTTCTTGCGGCCGGCCGTCATCACGAGTCCGGAATGCCATAGGGCACGTAGGGTCTGCTTTGCGACGCTGGCTCCGTACCACGAGCCTTTCCAGTCCTCTCGCCGTTGCTGGAATCCGCATTCCTTTGGCATCAATGGGCCGCGCTCTTCGATCTCCTCGAGGATGGCCTCGACCGCGTCCTTATGGTCCTGAAAGATCTTCCGTTCGAACGAGCGCCGCTGAACATCGTAGATAAACCGGCGCAGCGGCCAGCCCTCAAAGGGCACCAAAGACGCCATCTTGTCCCACCCGTCATAGATCAGGCGGTCTTCGTAGGCGAGCTTGGCCCACGCTCCGATCTTGTAGCCGGGAACCCGTGCCTGGAGGACCAAATCGTGGTTGCAGCCGACGGGGGCGATGGGATCGAATTGGACGCTTCGAAGCCGATCGAACGCTGCGGGCAGGTCGTTGCAGGGCGCGAAGTGATGTCGCACCAGAGCCCGCCTGGCGTCGGATTTCGAGAGTTTGATCGGCCCCGACATTTCGGGGACGATACCCTCATCCTGCGGGTAGCCTCGCCCCATGCATCGCTCAACTTCGGACCGAATCCGCGGGTTGACACCTCACGGAACGAAATGGGGACGGCTGTTCTCCGTTCTCTGCTTTCTCATCCTGGCGACCTCCAGCCTCTGCCAAACTCCGCAGGAACTCGCCGCCAAGTTCAAGGCTCTGCCGCACGTCCTGAGCGTCAAGACCGTCGGGCAGTCCGGTCGCGAGACGTTCGACATCACGTTCCAACAGCCGGTTGACCACCGGAATCCGCGGGGGCAGAAGTTCGGGCAGCATGTTTTCATCCTCCACCGAGATTTTGCCAAGCCCGTGATCCTCGGCACCGAGGGATATGCGGCGAACCGTCCCTCAGGCGGCGAGTTGACGCGGATTCTCGGCGAGCCGAATCTGATCACAGTCGAGCACCGCTACTTCGGCCGCTCGATGCCCAACCCGATCGTGTGGAAGCAGCTCACGGTCAAGAACGCCGCCGACGATATGCATGAGGTTGTCATGGCGTTCAGGCGGCTCTACAAGGGGAAGTGGGTCTCGACGGGTGCGAGCAAGGGCGGCCAGACCGCGCTCTACTATAAGTGCTACTACCCGAACGACGTCGACGCGGTGGTC
>DATJYD010000098.1:0-2558 GCA_035499755.1 Fimbriimonadaceae bacterium | reverse complement strand
GGGAAGCGCAGATGTCATCAGTTTCCTCGGGCTTGGCGGGCTCTTCACCGCTCACATCACCGGCAACCTGGTCATCCTGGCCGCGCACGTCGTCAGAGGTGACGAGGCGCAACTCGCGCCGATGCTGTCGGTTCCCGTGTTCATGATGGTGCTTGGACTGACGAGGTTGCTGGCAGGTGGCTTGGAAGCGATTGGGCTCGCCTCGCTGCGACCCCTGCTGCTGCTGCAGTTCCTGCTTCTCGCTGGATCTCTCGTCCTCTGCGTCGCCCCAGGCCCGAGCGTCAATCTGAGCGCGGCAAACGCCATCGTCGCCGGCATGCTCGGCGTCTCGGCGATGGCGGTGCAGAACGCCCTGGTGCAGATTTCGCTGAAAGGGGCGCCGTCCACCGCGGTGATGACGACCAACATCACTCGATTCATGATGGATCTCGGCGACGTGCTGCTGGCGCGCGATGCCGACGGGATGGCCAAGGCGCGCAACCGGGCGAAGCACACCTGGCCGGCGCTTGTCGGCTTCACCGCCGGCTGCGGCCTCGGTGCGGCGTGCGAGGCCACGTTCGGGCTCCGCTCCCTGGCGCTGCCCGCCGGCCTCGCGCTGCTCGCGCTGGCGCTAAGCTTTACGGTCAAGTCCGCTGACGGAGCGCGCTGATGAGCCGGGCCTGGCGTTGGCGACCGGGTCCGCCTGCCCATCGGATTGCCTGGCCGGGCTGTCGAGCGCGGTACGATCCGCGGCGCCCGCGTGCCATCTGCCGGTCAATCATCGAGGTGCACGGGGCTGTGGGCCAGCGCGAATAAACCTTGCGGGGCCGTCTTTCAGTTCACCCTGCCTCCAGAACCGGACGGGCCCGTTCCCGCCGAACATGCGGACCCGCTGCCGGTGGTGTGAGGCTGGAGGTCCGGGGAGCGAAAATTGCCGCACCGTCTCTGCGAGCTCGGCTTCGCCGGCGGAGTCGGAGAGATGCTCGCGAATGGATGGTAGAGGTGCCCTGAGCAGGCTTGACACGCAAAAAGAGAGCCGGACCAAGATGAAACGTGAGGCGCCTACGCCAGGAACTGCGATCTCGTATGTTCCTTCCGTTGTTCGACATCAAGAAGGTTGCGTCTTGATCGCGTTCAGCACCAAATCGCGTGCGCGGGCGGCTACCTCTGGAAGTCGATCACAATGCGTCCCTGAATGTCGCCATGATGCATGCGCGCGAAGATGTCGTTGATGTCTTCGAGTTTTTCCGTGGCGATGGTCGCCTTGACCTTGCCATCGCTGGCGAAATTCAGAGCTTCCTGCAGATCGAGTCGCGTTCCGACGATCGAACCGCGAACGGTAATGCCTTTGATCACGGTGTCGAAGATCGACAGGGAGAAGTCGCCTGGCGGCAGGCCATTGAGCGACACCGTCCCGCCGCGGTCGACCATGCCGAGGGCCTGCTCGAATGCCTTGGGCGAGACGGCGGTGACAAGCACGCCCTGGGCGCCGCCCACTTCCTTCTTCACGAAGGCGGCGGGATCGGCCTTGCGGGCATTCACGACCAGGGCCGCGCCGAGCTGCTTGGCGAGCTCCAGCTTGGCGTCGTCGACGTCGACCGCGATTACATTGAGGCCCATGGCCTTCGCGTATTGCACCGCCAGATGGCCGAGACCGCCTATGCCAGAGATCACCACCCAGTCGCCGGGCTTGGCGTCCGTGACCTTGAGCCCCTTATAGGTGGTCACGCCGGCGCAGAGAATGGGGGCGACTTCGACGAAACTGACGTTGTCGGGCAGGTGGCCGACGTAGTTGGGATCGGCAACCACATATTCGGCGAAGCTGCCGTTCACCGAATAGCCGGTGTTCTGCTGTTCCTCGCACAGCGTCTCCCAGCTGCCGAGACAGTGCCTGCAATGGCCGCAGGCGGTATAGAGCCAAGGCACGCCGACCCGGTCGCCTTCCTTCACGTGGCGCACGCCCCCGCCGACGGCGACGACGTGGCCCACGCCCTCATGGCCCGGGACGAAGGGCGGTTTCGGCTTGAACGGCCAGTCGCCGTCTGCGGCGTGCAGGTCCGTGTGGCAGACGCCCGTGGCCGCGATCTTGACGAGGATTTGCCCCGGACCGACTACTGGCACGGGTACTTCCTCAATCGTCAACGGCTTGCCAAACTCATGGACAACGGCGGCCTTCATGGTTTTGGTCATGGTCGTGTCTCCCTCAGACCGGACTTCAAAACGGGCTCAAAAGCGAGCGTCGACATCGACGACGTCGATGAGCTTTTGATTGACGAACTCCTTGAGCCCGAGCCCGAGCAGCTCGCGGCCGTAGCCGGAACGACGGATGCCGCCGAAGAGCAGATCCGCCTCGACTTTGGTTGGATGGTTGACGAACACCATCCCCGTGGAAATTTTCTTCGCCACCTCTACTCCGTGGGCCGGATCGGAGGTGAACACCGAGCCGCCGAGACCGAAGGGCGAGTCGTTGGCGATCCTGACGGCGTCATCCTCGTCCTTCGCGCGAAACAGCATCGAGACCGGTCCGAAGAACTCCCAGTTGCGGGCAGGATTGTCCTCGCCGACCTCCGTCAGGATCG
>DATJYD010000097.1:0-2439 GCA_035499755.1 Fimbriimonadaceae bacterium | reverse complement strand
TGACACTGGCATTCAAAACCTCCGTTTGGCAGGCGCGAGCCTGCCGGTCGAGGCCTGTGAGAAAGAGGAAAAGCGATCCGGAACCCCCGTCTCGCTGGACCACCTATGCTCGTAGGCAAACTGTCGCAGATTCGCTGCGGGACGGGCATTCGGGCTCCTCGGATTTTGGATTTTGGATTTTGGATTGCGGAGGCCGAAATCCAAAATCGAAAATCTAAAATCCAAGCTACCGTTGCGGCACAGCGCCGGCATTCGACCGGCTTTCCCCGTTTTCAGCTCCACGCGTTGCGGAGCCGCCACAGACGATGCAATTATAGTCGCCTCGGCCCAGGGCTTCGCATGTGGTGAATATCACTGACGCGCGTCGGGCATCGAATCCCAGCGAGCATAGAGCAACTGGCCCGTCTTCAGGAGGACCTGGACCTCGCAATAAGGGCGGCTCCCATTGGGACCGAATAGCTGCACGTCGGCCGTCCTTTCCTCGATCGGCGCCGGCTCACCCACGGGTGCCCCGACGCCGAAGCTGCACACCGCCCGGTGCGGCTGCTGCGGAAAGAGCGATTCCGCGAATTGGATCAGTTCCTCCTCGGACTTGGGCGGCTTCTTCCAGGTCGTATCGACCCTCTGCAAGGACCGGCAAAGATATAGCTCGCCGTCCTTGAACCGAAAGATGATAGCCGGTGCATGGCTCCCTCGACACAGATCAAATCCCTCCGTGTCGTCTTCCTCGATGATCGACCAATAGTTCTCGCCGGGCAGGTGGGCTCGCGGGAGGAATGCCAAGACGGCGGCCTTGTGCTCTTTGAAATGGGAGGGCTTCTTCCTCCAGAGGAACGGCGCGCCGATCGCCGCAATCACGGCGAGGAGAACAAATGGCGTCCAAAGCGGCGGCCTCCGCCCCGAAGACCGACTTGCGCTCAAGAGCCCGCCTCAAGGCGCTTGATACGGACGTGTCGTCGCGCTGTGAGAATCGGCGTCTCCGTCTCGGCGGGCCAGCAAGCGTCCCAGAGCATCAGGCCCATTAAAACACTGACCACCTGCTGCCTCCTCCGAGGTACTCGAACCCAAAGCAGACATTCCTGTTATGAGTCCAGCATACACAGACTACTTGGGCTGTCTCGGTTTTGTCAAGCGGCACTGGTCATGCCTAGATTTCTGCGGTCTCTGGCGGCGCATCTTCCCTGAGTTGTTTCCAATAGCGAGCAGTTCGCCAAGCCTCCCGATACTTCGTGTGGACATACCGCGGCACGGCCATAATCGACGTTCCCGTCTCCGCCGGCCGGCAGTCCTCCGTGAACCCCATCAGGTAGCCGGCCCGCCGCGCCGCCGCGAGCGAATCCTCATTCCACTTCCCATTTGGATAGGCGATGTACTTCACGGAAATCCCCAGGTGCGACTCCAGGTCCTGCTTGGATTGAGTCATCTCCCAATCCAGCTTCTTGCCCTGTTCGAGCCTGAGGTCCACGGGATGGGTGACGGTTTGCGAGCAGATCGTGACGATCCCCGAGCGCTGCATCTCGGCTAGCTGCGCCCAGCTCGCCTTCGGCCGCCCCACCATCTTGCCCACCATCGACGTGTGCACGAACATCGCGACGGGGATGTGCCTTGCCTTCAGGATCGGGAAGGCGCGCAGGTAAAAGCCGAGGTAGTTGTCGGCGAACGTGATCGCGATCGCATGGGGAGGCAAGCGCGCCCCGTCGACGAGATGGGCATAGAGCTGGTCCAGGTCGATGAAATGGGCGTGGCGCTTGGCCAGCCAATCCAGCTGAGCCTTGAACTCGGGCACGGAGCAGTCGAACCAGAGCGATTTCGAATCTCGCCGCTCGATCATGTCGTGGTAGGTGAGAATCGGCGTTCGCGTCCGGAGATTGCGGCGAAGCTCGCGGAATCCCTGCATCGGGCAGTGCCCGGCGACGACGAGAGCGGCGAGAGCGAGAAGAGGCATCGTCTTATCTTGATACGTTGGCGGACCGCGCTTGCGAATCTGGTGGCCCGAGTGGGCATCCGGAAGTGCGCAGCCCGACAAGCTACTTCACTCGTGCCTCTTCTTGATCGCCGCCTCGACGCCGGCGGCGAGCGCGTCCGCCATTTCGTTCCGGCCTCGCTTAGAGAGAAGAAACGCCTCGTCCTTGGGATTGGTCAGCACGACCATCTCGACGAGCACCACCGGCACTTTCGAGTAGATGGAACCGATCAGCGCTCCATAGCGAGACCCGACCGTGGTGGCCTGATCGCCCTTAAGTCCGCCGTCCGTCAACTTTCCCTTGAGCGCGGCCGCCATCGCCTCGTGGAAGGCTTCGCCTTTCTCTCGGCTCGCCTCGAGCACGGATTCGGCGGGCCCTCGGAACCCGCGAACAACGCCTTGCTGCAGAGGAATATAGGTCGTAAATCCGCTGCCCGTCGCGGAGTCGCAGTGCAGCCGGATCATGAGATCTGCGC
>DATJYD010000096.1:0-3563 GCA_035499755.1 Fimbriimonadaceae bacterium | reverse complement strand
CGTCGTCCGGGGAATCTCTGACCCGGGCCGATCTCTCGGGCGAGGCGATCCGGCTTGGGCGACTGCTTCTCGACTTGCTTCCGGGCCCCGAGGTCGCCGGGCTTCTCGGCCTCATGCTGATTCAGGAATCCCGCCGCACGGCGCGAGCGACGCCCGAAGGCGACCTGATCCTGCTCGAAGACCAGGACCGATCGCTTTGGAACGGGAAGCTGATCGCGGAAGGATCGGCGCTCGTCGAGCAGGCCCTCGCCCAGCCCGGCTACGGTCCTTACGCTCTGCAGGCGGCGATCGCGGCCATCCATGCCAACGCGGCATCGCCGGGAGAGACCGACTGGAACGAACTGGTCGAGCTCTACGACCTGCTTCTCGGCTTGGCCGCCTCGCCGGTGGTTGAGCTAAACCGGGCCGTCGCGGTGGCGATGCGCGACGGGCCGGGCGCTGGGCTCGACCTCATCGACGAGATCCTCGCCCGGGGCGATTTGAGCAACTACTACCTCGCCCATTCGGCGCGCGCCGAACTATGCCGGCGGCTCGGCCGGGCGGCGGAAGCTCGCGACTCCTACCGTCGGGCCCTCGAACTGACCCAGCAGGAGCCCGAACGGCGGTTCCTGGCGCGGCGACTGAGAGATCTGGAAGGGTGAAGGACTCTTGAGTTTGGAATTTGGAGTTTCGAGCCTGTCGAAATCGCCGTCCGCGGAACGACTCCTCTCCGAAGAGCGCCGTAAAGGCGGCAAAGGAGAACAACGATATGCGCTTCATGATGATCGTCAAAGCAAACGCAGACTCGGAGTCCGGCATGTTGCCGAGCGACGAGATGGTTTCGAAGATGATGGACTACAACACGATGCTCGCGAAGGCGGGCGTGCTCGTGGACCTCAACGGCCTGCAACCCTCCTCGAAGGGCGCGAGAGTCAAGTTCTCGAACGGCCAAACGACGGTCACCGACGGGCCCTTCGCGGAGACGAAGGAGCTTCTCGCGGGCTACTGGGTCATCCGCGCCGATTCCCTCGAGGAGGCGATCGCTTGGGCCAGGCAGATCCCCTTCGACGGCAGTCCGGACACAATCGAACCCGAAGTCGAAGTTCGCCAGATCCACGAGCTGGAAGACTTCGCCTCGCCCGCGAGCATTGCGCGGGCCAAGCAGATCGAGGCATTGATGGTGAAGTAAGACGGCTCACCACCCTTGTTCGAGGTTGCGAGGGACGAACAGGAGCAAATTACCGAGGGTTTGCGCCTGACGCTGTTTCTAATCATCGAAGGCAACCCAATGCAGAGCAACCGGTTCAGCCGAACGAGAATGACGTGACCGCGGACGTCGTATGTCGAAGAAAGGACAACCGCGAATGAAGAAAGCTGAAGAAGTCGCCTTATTCCTATTGCGCATCGTCACCGGCTTCATCTTCTTGATCGAAGGAAGCATGAAGCTGTTCGGCTGGTTCGGGGGCATGCCGGGGGGAATGCATGTGAGCTTGATGTCCCAACTAGGGGCGGCAGGCGTGCTGGAGTTCTTCGGAGGGATCCTGATCATGCTCGGTCTGTTCACGCGGCCGGTCGCATTTATCCTCGCCGGCGAAATGGCGGTGGCTTACTTCCAGGCCCATCAGCCACATGGCGCGCTGCCTCCCCAGAACGGGGGCATGCCGGCCGTTTTCGCCTGCTTCATCTATCTCTTCTTCGCGGCCCGCGGAGGCGGCGAATGGAGTCTCGACGTCTTGTTTTGGGGTAAGAAGCGAGACTCCGGGCAATGAAGTACATGTTGCTGATCTACGCCGACGAGCAACTGCTCAACGACGATAAGCGGGGGGGTGCTACGCGGAATCGACCGCCTTGGCCCATGAGATCCAGGCCGCCGGCAAGTATCTCGACGCTTCTCCGCTCCACCCCGCCGCGACCGCGACCAGCGTGAGGGTCCGGGATGGCAAGCGCCTGATAACCGACGGGCCGTTCGCGGAGACCCACGAACAGCTCGGTGGCTACTACCTAATCGATGCGACCGATCTCGACGATGCCATCGAGATCGCCGCCCGCATCCCGGGCGCCCGATGGGGAACCGTCGAAGTCCGTCCGATCATCGAACTACCGAATCTGCCGACGGTCTGACGCAGGCGGGTTTGGATGGGGGCTGTGGGACTTGTGGGACTTGGAGGCGGCTAGCCCAGGGGGCTTACCGCCCCCTGTTCGAGATTGCGATCGGCGACCGACTTACGCGGCGAGGCTGGCGCGAGCTTCCTTGAACGGATCGAAGACCCGGATCATGTTCTGATAGAAGCAGGACGAGGTGACGACGATCCGAGAATCGGCCGCGATCACCTGGATGTCCTTCTCGTTGACTTCACAGACGGTCATCGTCTTGCCGGAGGTCGCATCGACGGCGATCACCTTGCCCGATGCGCGGTCTTTCTCGCCGACGGCAAGAAGCACGACATGCTGCTCGCCATTGTAGAGACCGCTCATCGCCGATACTTGGTCGCCGGGCAGATCGAAGCTAGCCACTACTTCCGGCTTCTTCATGCTGCAGGCGACGAGCTTGCGGCCTTTGGCGTCGGCCAGGTACAGCCGCTCGCCCATTACCGCGAAGTGATCGAGGGAGCTCTTGAAGCTCAAGGGCAACTGCTTCTGAAGCTTGCCTTCGAAGCTGTACGTTCTTACGATGTCGTGGTCCTTGCCTCTCACGAGCAGAGCGACCCCGTTCTTCATCGTCGACATGGAGAGCAGTTCGTCGCCCTTCTCGCCACTCGCGATCTCCTTCACGGCGCCGACTTCGACCCGGTAGAGTTTGGCGTCCTTCGTGGCGATGAAGATCTTCTCGCCCTCGGCCGCCAGCGCCTTCTCGCTTCCGGCCTTGATCGGCAGGCGGACCGGCTCGCCAAGCTGTCGGCCGAGAAGATTGCGGCTGTCGAGGTAGAGCTGGTTCATGGAGGAAGCCAGACCGATCCAGTGGGTTTCCGTGCAGACCTGGTCTACGTAGACCCCGCTGAATCGCGACACCACGTGCCATGAGGCGAGGTTGACGAGCTCGACCTGATCCTCTTCCACGCAGAACGCGTGACCATCGAGGACGGCGATCCGCCAGGGCTCGGCCGGGAGCTCCTCTTGGAGCTGAACCACGGACTCGCCCTTGCCCGGCCACATGCCGCGCAGGCTTGCGCCGTGCCCGTAGAGAACCTTCTTGTTCGAGTAAACGACGGATCCAATCTTGCTGTCGGTCGAGGGGTTCACGACCGGAGTGAGCGGGTTCAGAACCGCTTCCGATTGGGCCACTTCGACGGGCATGTCGAGAGGCGCGCTCCAGCGTCGCGAGCCAGAGCCTCCGAGCAGTCCCCACCCACTTTGGGCAGGGGCGTCATCGGCTTCCGCGGGCTCAGCTTCCGTTTCGGCGAGCGCGGGATTGACCTCGATGTGCAAGACGGGGGCGGCCGGCTTCTCCTCCTCGGATCGCTCGATTGCGCCAATCGCCTCGAGATCGATGACGATGGGCTCATGCTTGGTCTCGCGGTTCTCCTCGTGGTTCGTGGCAACGGAAGCGGCGGGAGCGGGCTGCGAGGCCTTCGCGGCCAATTCGG
>DATJYD010000095.1:0-4216 GCA_035499755.1 Fimbriimonadaceae bacterium | reverse complement strand
CCGGGCTTGACGTGCTGGAACTCGACGATCGTGAATACCTCGCCGTCCAGGTAAAAGTGCATTCCATTCTTGAAGTCGCTCGTGTCGATTGCCAAAGGGTAATTCTCCTGAAATGACGCTCAATGGTAGCATTTTGGCGCTTGGGAGTCATGATCGAGGAACGCGCGCTCGAGGCCTTGGCGGCGGCCGAAGGTCTCGAGGCGACGCCGGGCAATCTGACGCGAGTGGCTGACGCAACGTCGGAATCGGCCGCTCGCTGGGCGTTCGGTCAGTGGGCGCTGCGGAAGCGGGCTCGCGCCAAGTTTGCTCTCGCGGACCGCATGCTGTTCGACTCCGACGGCTTCGAGATGGCAAGCCATGAGGCGGTCGCCGGTTATCATGCCTCATGCTTTTCCGACGGCGCGGAAGCCGCCGATCTGAGTTGCGGAATCGGCTCCGACCTGATTGCGCTCGCCCGGCGGGGCTCCGCGTTGGGCTTCGAGTTCGATCCCTTCCGAGCCGCATGCGCGCGGCACAATCTGGCCGTCCATGAGCTTGACGCCGAGGTGCGGGTCGGGGATTGCCTGACCGCGATCTGGCCCTCCGGGTTCGCGTTTTGCGATCCATCCAGACGGTCTCAGGACCTACGTCGGCGGTCGATCGCCGACTGGACCCCGGATCCCTTCGCGGTGGCTGAGCGCTTCCGGTCGTTGCGGTTGGGAGGGTTGAAACTCAGTCCGATGACGGACGATCGCGATCTGGATCGGCTTGGGGGATCGGTCGAGTTCGTCTCCTTCGGGGGGGAGTGCCGGGAGGCCCTCGTGTGGCTCGGCTCCCTAAGCAGGCCGGGAAGGCGAGCCGTCCACATCGAAACGGGGACGTTTCTGGAGTCTTCCGAATCCGTCCCCGCAGTCTCGACGCCGAAGGGCCGGCTCTTCGATGCCGATCCGGCCGCGATCCGCGCTCATTGCCTGGGGGAATTGGGCCGCCGGTACGGCCTGTCTGCCCTTGGCGATTCGAACGGGTACCTGTCCGGCGACGCCGACGCCGACACGCCTTGGCTCCGAGCTTATGAGGTGCTTGCTTTCCACTCCGCCGACGTGAAGCGGACGCGCACGGACCTGCGAAGGTTGGGCGCGGGCACTCCGATCGTCAAGTGTCGCGGAGCCAAGATCGACGTGGACGCCCTGAGGAAGGAACTGAGAGGCGAGGGCGAGGAACTGGTCGTGGTGGTCTATCCGGACGGACGCAGCCTGAAACACGTCATCTGCCGGGCGGCAAAACCGTCATTCTGAAGCGAAGCGGAAGTTTGGCGCGAAGAACTTCGGTTTCGACGACCCTCCTCGATCCGAGACCGCGGATCTCCGCGGATATTGTAATGCCATCCACACGCTGGCTTAGACTAGCCCCGGCGCGATGAATCGAGGACGGTCTCTAAAGCAGAGTCGTGATCTCCGCCATGTCCTCGACCGTAAGCTCCCAGTCGGCGGCGGACGCATTCGCGTCGATCTGCTCTGGCTTGGTGGCGCCTGCGATGACGCTCGAAACCGCGCGGTGCGAAGCCAGCCAACCAAACGCAAGTTCGAGGAGCGAATGTCCTCGTTCCTTAGCAAATCTAGCGAGCTTGTCCACGGTCTCGACGTTGCGGTCCGACATCACGCGCTCGCGAAGCCGTTCCGAGCCCGCGAGGCGGGTGCCTTCCGGCATCTGTCCACCCAGATACTTGCCGCTCAAATAGCCGCTTGCAAGCGGGAAATAGGGCAGCAGCCCGAGTCCGTGCGCCTCGATCATCGGAATCAGCTCATTCTCCGGCCCGCGCACGAGAAGACTGAACTCGTCCTGGCACGTCGCGAAGGCGCTCAGCCCCTGAGTCTTCGAAATCCATAGCGAGTCGACGACCTGCCAAGCCGGCATGTTGGAGACGCCGACGAATCGGACCTTGCCCTCCTTCACGAGATCGTCCAGCGCGCGTAGGGTCTCCTCGACCGGCGTGTTCGGATCGGGCTGATGAAGCTGGTAAAGGTCGATCCAGTCGGTGCGGAGGCGGTGCAGGCTGTCTTCGACGGCGGACAGAATGTAGGCGCGCGACGCTCCACGCTTGGCCGGGTCTTCGCCCATCTGCATCCCGAATTTGGTGGCGAGCACAATGTCCTTCCGGCGCTCGCCCAACACCTGCCCCAGGATTTCTTCGGATCCGCCGGCATTGCCGTAGATGTCCGCGGTATCGAAGAGGGTAATTCCCGCGTCGATCGCCCGGTCGATGACCTTGCGCGAGGCTTCCAGGTCGATCCGGCCCCCAAAGTTGTTGCAGCCGAGGCCGACGAGAGAGACGTCGAGAGTGGACGCGCCGAGCTTGCGATGCTTCATCTCTGGCTTCTACGCGGGAGAAGCCAGGGACTCGCATACTTCATGTTTCGCCAAGGAGCTTGACGATCGGAGGCTCGTCTTCGTCGATCCCCGGGAAGCGGCCGATATCGGGATCGGCGAAGTAGTTGTCGTGGAGGTCGTCGTTGGCCGTCGAAACCTCGCCGATGATGCACTCGCCGGTCGCGGGTACGAACGAATGCCAGATGCCGGGCTCCATCGTGACTCTTTCGCCGGCTCTTAGCCGCACAGTCTCCCCGGCTCGAAGTGTGCGCTGTTCGCCGGTGATCTGAATCTCGAAGGGGCGGCCGTTTGTCTCTTCAGCCGGCGGATCGCCGGACGGCCATACCGTCACCGAGAGCTCGCCCCACCGGCAAATGATGTCCTCCTTCTTGATCCGGTGGCAGTGGATGGGAGTGACCATGCCCCTCTTCGCGTACATCAGCTTCTCGCAGTACTCCGGCTCCTCCGCAAGGTTGACGAGCACGAGGCCGTGTTTTCGCCAGTCTCCTAGCCCGAGATCGGTCACGTCCCAACGGGGATGCGGCGGCAAGGTCCATCCATGGGCGGTAAAGCAGGCCGTGGCGTCCCGTACAAGTCGATTGATATCGCTGCGCTTCATAACTCCAGCATCGCGCTTCCCCGGATGGTGCCCACGAGGTCGTTGTCGATGGCCCTTTGGGTCACAAGAAGCGCATTCTTGATCGCTTTGGCGTTGCTTCGCCCGTGGCAGATCGTGCAAAGGCCGTTCAACCCCAGCAGGGGTGAGCCGCCAATCTCAGCATAGTCCATCCGCTTTCGGAGCGGAGCCATGATCTTGCGGAGGGGAGCGTAGGGAAGCCGCAGGATCGGATTGGACGGCACCTCCTGGCGGATCATCGCGATAATCATCTCGGCAAGGCCCTCGCAGTTCTTGAGCACGATGTTCCCGACGAAGGCGTCGCAGACGACCACGTCGCAGGGCTTGAAGAACATATCCTTGGGCTCGATATTGCCGCAGAACCACGGATGCTTGGCGAGCAGCTTGAAAGTCTGCTTCGCGAAGGCGTTCCCCTTCCCTTCCTCCTCGCCTATGTTGAGAAGGTGCACGCGCGGATTGGAATGGCCCATCACCTTCTCTCGGAAGGCTCGCCCCATGATCGCGAACTCGACCAAGTGCTCGGGGTCCACATCCGGACTGGCGCCGGCGTCGAGCAGCAGAAAGTCGCCGTGCATGTTGGGGATCGGCGTTGCGATCGCCGGACGATGGACCTTTTCGACCTGACGCCAAACGAGCAGGCAGGTCGCGCTAACGGCGCCCGTGTTCCCGGCTGATATGAAGGCCTTGGCCCGACCGCTTTTCACGAGATGGGCCCCCACCATGATCGAGGAGTCCTTCTTCTTGCGATAGGAATCGAGCGGCTTCTCGTCCATGCCGACGGCTTCTGAGGCATGAACGATTTCGAGCGTTGTTGGCGGCGGCGAAGGCAGCAACGGCCTTAGCACTCCCTCGTCCCCCACGAGGAAGACCTGCTTCCCCAGAAGCGGTGCGGCTTCAAGAGCGCCGTTGACCACTTCCCGCGGTCCGTGATCCCCCCCCATCGCATCGAGCGCGATGCTCAAGGCCGCATGTCCTCGCGATGGAGAAACTGCGACAACTCCTCGAGTCCGGATTTGCCGGCGGCTTCCGAATGCGCCTCTACGCCGCGCTGCGCCGCGATCGGGCATGGTCCATCCCAGCCGTACTCGCACAGAGGCTGCATCGGCAGGGCGAGAAGCAGGGACTGCCTCAGGAGGGCTTCGACAAGGAGGGAGTTGCCGTCGAAGAGCTCGAACGGTTCGTCTGGGACAACCCTCGCGAAGTCGTTCGGGTTCAGGCTGCTCGGAATCCCCT
>DATJYD010000094.1:0-3993 GCA_035499755.1 Fimbriimonadaceae bacterium | reverse complement strand
TTCACCCGAAGCGCCAAGACCTCCGTCGGGCCATGCATCACCCGCAGAATCTCGATCGACAGTCCGCACAGCTCGACCGACTGCCCCGGCGAATGGAACTCGAACCGAGGCACCTCGATCCCCGGCGGAGGCGGATCGAGGAAGGCGTAAGGGAAGATGCGCCGAATGTTCGCCTGCGACTCCGGGTCCGCATAGATCGGCATCGGCCGCCTCGTCTTCATGCAGATCGACCGCAGGTCGTCCATCCCCATGACGTGGTCGGCGTGAGTATGGGTGACGATGACCGCGTCAATCCGTGTCAAACGCTCTCGCGCCATCTGCAGCCGCAGTTCGGGCGCGCAATCGACGAGCACATTGCCCCCCGGCCCGAGCAGGATGATCGATGGCCTCGTCCGCCAGTTCTTCGGATTGTCCAAATACCCGGGCGCATACTCGATTCCAAGCATTGGCACCCCGTTGCTGGTGCCGGAACCGAGGATGACGGCCTGCGGCGGTTCGGTAACGGGGTGTCGGGGTATCAGGGGATCAGGCTCGGGCGTCGCCATCCGCTAGAGCTCGCCTGCCTTCTCAAGGACCTCGATCGCGACGAGCGTGCTCGGAATCTCCGCGTACTGCGCCAAACGCTCCACGCACCGGGCGAAATTGCGCTCGCCCATATCGTCCCAGTTCGATTGAAGACGCCGGGCGTCGGCGAGCATGGCGACTGCTTCCTGGTAGAAGCGAGCCCGGTTCTGAGGCAGCGACTTGACGGAGATGGCGGCGTACTTCCGGCCAAGCTGCTCGTAGGTGTGCTCCCAACTCGCGCGCGCCGTCAGCTCGGCCCGCTCCTTCGCCATGAGCTGCTCGTTAAGGCGTCTGCGTTCGACGTCCCGCCGCTTCTCCAACTCCCAATCCGAGTATTCGGTGCCGTCGATGACGCGCAGGTTGATGGGCGAGCCGAGAATCCCCGCGACGGTGACCTCGATCATGCGTCGCGTCGCGGGCAAGCGCAGGTGGCCGGAGAACTCGAGCTCGCTGTGAGGAAGGCCGATCACCAACGAGCCGTCCTCCAGCGTGATCGGCTTGGCGAGGTTCAGCGCCGTCCAAATCCCAACGCCGGTCAGTCCATTCTTGATGGTAGGGAGCGCTTCGTTCCAGACCTCGGCTAATTCCGGCATTGGCTAATGATGACCGATTCGGCGCTCCCTTCGCGAAGACGGGAAACTCCTTACATCCCCGGGAGAGGCTTGCCGTTCAGAGTCATCTTCTCATTGTTCGTGACCAGGCTCTTGATCATCCATTTGCCCTTGATCTTGACCCAGGAAAGCGTCTCCGTTCCCACATCGACAAACTGCCCAGGCTTGTGGGTTTTCGGGTCGATCATCTGGCCGGTGTTTCGGAAGTTGTCGACGACGGTGGCGGAGGTGGCGCTCCCCGTCGCCTTGACGACCTTCAGCGAAGCATGGAGGGTCTTCATCATCGAGAACCACTGTTTCATGCTCGCCAGCGATTCCTGCTTGGTCATCGTGTGACCACCCATCTTCATTTTGAAGTCGGCGGTCGTGTAACTGAAAACGGAGTCGGCGTCCTTTCTATCGAAGGCCTGTTCCGCTTGGTCGTACATTTTCTGCCAATCGGCGACCGTCATCTTGCCCTGAGCTTGCGCTCCAGCCAACGATCCGATAACCGCCAGTGCTGCGAATGTGAGTCTGATCTTCATTTCCAACGCTCCATTGTTGCAATGCCTTTCGGCGCTCCCAGGATAACAGAAACGGTCGCGCACGTGGGCCGGGCGCCCGCCGCGATATGTCAAACTGCCTACCTATGGCAACCGTATCCGTGCGAATTCCTCAGATCGGCGAGGGCCTCCAGGAAGCCCGTCTGGTCGCCGTTCTCAAGCAGCCGGGGGAATCCATCAAGCGTGACGAGCCTATCTACCAGATGGAGACGGATAAGGCGGTCATGGACGTCGAGAGTCCCTATGAAGGCACATTGACGGAGTGGCTGGCTTCAGTCGACGCCATCCTGCCCATCGGCGGTGAAGTTGCACGGATGGAGGTCGCGGAGGGAGTCGCCGAGATCGGCGGTGGCCACGAAACGGCCGCACCGAGGGAGGCCGCCTCATCCGTTCCCCCCGCCGCCGAATCGGCTGCCGCGCGCAACGCCGCCATTCCGCCCCGGACGAGGGCATACGCGAAGGAAAAGGGGATCGCCGACTCGGATCTCGCGGCGATTCCCTCTGCCACCGGCAAGCTGATGCCGTCCGATATCGACGCCCACTTGGCCTCTGCCAAGAAGCCCGCCGTTCAGGGCGACTTCGTGGAGACCGCCGTCACGCCGAAGCAACGGCTCCTCGCTAGCCGCCTCGTACGAGGCAGCCAGCTTGTCGTGCCGGGGACGATGACGGTCGCCGTCGATTGGGAGCCGTTGGAGAACCTGCGAACCCGAATCAAAGCCCGAGGCGGCGAGTTTCAGCCAAGCTCCTTCACGATATTCGCCTATGCTGTGGCTCAGGCACTGAGGGAGTTTCCTGCCTTTCGGTCCACGCTTGTAACCGATGACACCCTCCGAACCTACAACCACGTCGCGCTAGGGATCGCGGTGGGCCTTGCCGGCGACGAACTCGTTTTAGCCGTCGTGCCCGACGCCGACACTCTGTCCTGGCGCGATTTCGCCGCCAAGACGCGGGAGCGGATCGAGCTTGCCCGTACCGGCCAGGATCAGGCCAACGAAGCCGTCACGATCTCGCTTACGAACATGCAGAGCTTCGGCCTGCGCGACGCGGTCCCGGTCGTCGTCCCTCCCGCCGTCGCGACCCTGTTTCTAGGGGAGCCCTACAACTCCCTCGCCCAGGAAGCGACGGACCTGAAGCTGCAGCGAACCGTCAACCTCGCCCTCACCTTCGACCACCGGGTCATGAATGGAGTCGGCGCCGCAAACTTCTTGAACAAGGTCAAGGAAAGCCTGCAGTCCATAGGAGGGCTCGTCAGCGAGGAGTGATCCGGGCGTCCGGATGCCCGGCGCGAGTTCCTATTCCAAATTCCATGCGCCCATTCATCGGAATCACCGTCGACTCCATCCATGAGCCGGGAGAGCCCCGAACCCACGGCAAGCTCTCGCTGAACTGGAACTATGCCCAGGCGATCGCCGATGCCGGGGGCAATCCCCTGCTTATTCCTCCTATGGCGGACATGGAGGCGGTGGCGAAAATCATCGACGGTTGGCTGATTCCGGGCGGAAACGACATCGACGCTGCCCGGTTCGGGGAGGAAAACCACGAAACGGTGAAGACGATCGACCCGGCCCGATACGAGGGCGAAGAGCGGCTCTACCAAACCCTTGCCGAGGACGTGCCTGTTTTCGGGATCTGCTATGGATGCCAGTTCCTGAACGTGGCGAGGGGAGGCACGCTCATTCAGCACTTGCCCGACGTGGTCGAACATGAAGCGCATGCGGGAGGCACCCTCGAACGCTACGAGATCGACGAATCGCGGCTGCAGGAAGCGATCGGCCAAGCCAGCATCGAGGGCAAGAGCTACCACCACCAGGCCGTAAAGAGCCTCGGCGCCAACCTCCGGGTAGTGGCAAGAGCCGGGGACGGGATCGTTGAGGCGGTGGAGGCGACCGATCGGCCCTGGTTGATCGGCGTTCAGTGGCATCCCGAGCGGACCCTCGAAGATCCGGCGACGCGCCGGCTGTTCGAGAGCTTCGTCAACGCGGCCCGCCGGAGGGCCGAATCGAGGGAGACATTGGCACCGCGATGAAGGTATTCGTCGACGGCCAAGAAGTCGATCTCGACCGTACTAACGTTCAAATCGACCACCTTACGGACTTCCTTATCGTCAAGTCCCCGAATGGCGCAGCATCGGCGCTTGCGATTCGTTCCGGCGATGCTACGCTTGTGAGTTTTCGTGGCCAACAATACAAAGTTGAAACGAGGAAACCGAGAGCAGGTGCTCACGGAACAGCCGCGAACGGGGAAATCCGGGCTCCCATGCCGGGTCAGATCGTGGA
>DATJYD010000093.1:0-2957 GCA_035499755.1 Fimbriimonadaceae bacterium | reverse complement strand
GGTTTGGGGCGGATTGGCGGGTTGGCGGATTGGAGGGTTGGGCGTTGGGGCGGCGTGGGGTGGGCATACTGATTGCGTGATCTGCGTTCCCTTCCTTGTCGCCGCCGCTTCACCCAAGGTCGAGACGATCCCGCACGGCCTTATCGCCCATACCGCCAAGGGGCTTGTTCGCCTCGAGGCTTGCACCGAGCGGACGATCCGCGTTAGCGCGACCCCGAATTCGTCCTTCTCCAACCGTCCCAGCCTTTCCGTGATCCACCGCTGGGGCAAGGCTCCGGCGGTCAAGGTCGAGGCGACCTCCCGCGAGGCGGTGCTGAAAACGAAGGCACTCGCGGTTCGGGTCGATCTGAAGACGGGCGCCATTCTCTATCTCGACGCGAAGGGCGGCACGCTTCTCGACCAGCCCTCCTTCCCCGCTTTCGCCAAGAGGACGATCCTCGACGACCCCGCCTATTCCGCCCTCCAATCCTTCACAATGCCGAAGGGCGAGGCCTACTACGGGCTCGGCAACCATCAGAACGGCACCCTCAACCTTCGCGGCCAGAGCATGGACCTCGTCCAGCAGAACATGGAGGAGATGACGCCCTTTCTTCTCTCCAGCAAGGGCTACGGCCTGCTCTGGGATTCCGCGAGCGGCATGCATATCGACTTCGGCTCCAAGGCGGGCCCGATCCCGAGCGCGCAGATGCTCGACGAGGACGGAAAACCCGGGGGCCTGACCGGGCATTACTTCAAGGGCGTAGGCTTCGACGAGCACGTCGCCGACCGCAAGGACCCGCAGATCGACTTCGACTGGAGCAAGACGCCTCCGCCCGGCCTGGGACTCATGAATTACTCGGTGCGCTGGAGCGGCTTCATCGAAACGGGCGCGGCCGGCGACACCACCTTCACGACGACGGGCGACGACGGCATCCGGCTCTGGGTGGACGGGAAGAAGCTGGTGGACGACTGGGCCGACCATCCGCCGACCACCGACTCCGGCACGATTCGGTTGGAAGCTCACAAGAGGTATCCGATCCGGATGGAGTACTACCAGCGGGGCGGCGGCGCGGTCGTCTCCCTCGGCTGGAGGACGCCGAGCGAGCATCCCATGCTCGACTGGTCCGCGGAGTTCGTCGATCAGACCGACACCTACTTCGTCTATGGCCCGGACTTCGACGACGTTATCCGGCAATACCGCAACGCGACCGGCGCGGCGCCGCTCTACGGCAAATGGGCGTACGGCTTCTGGCAGTGCAAGGAGCGGTACCGAAGCCAGCAGGAGCTGCTCGACATCGCGCACGGCTTCCGCGAGCGGAATATCCCGATCGACAACATCGTGCAGGACTGGTTCTACTGGGATCCACACCCCTGGGGATCGCACCAGTTCGACGAGAAGCGCTACCCGGACATGAAAGCGGCCGTCGATCAGCTTCACCAAGACCACTTCCACCTCATGATCTCGGTCTGGGCCAAGTTCGCGCCGGGCAGCGCCAACTACGATGAGTTGGACAAGGCCGGGGGCCTCTATCCGCTGCTCGGCGACGATCGCTATTACGATCCGTTCAACCCGAAAGCGCGGGCGATCTACTGGCGGCAGATCAAGGACGAGCTGCTCACCAACGGCATCGACGCTTGGTGGCTGGACGCCTCCGAGCCGGAGCTGGACATGGAGGGCTACCGCTCGACGATGACCGGTCTCGGGGTCGGCGCGCGGGTGCTGAACGCCTTTCCGCTCATGCACACGCAGGGCGTCTATCAGGGCCAGCGCAAGGCGGAGCCGAACAAGCGGGTGTTCATCCTCACGCGGTCGGTCTTCGCAGGGCAGCAGCGGAACGCGGCCACAACCTGGTCCGGCGATATCCAGGGCAACTGGGCGACCTTCGCGCGCGAGATCCCGTGCGGGCTGAACTTCTGCATGGCGGGAGTTCCCTATTGGTGCACCGACACCGGCGGCTTCTTCTCGCACCCGGCGACCGATCCCAACTACCGCGAGCTGTTCGTTCGCTGGTTCCAGTTCAGCACGTTCAACCCGATCTTCCGCGTCCACGGAACCGGCGCCGACAAGGAGCCTTGGCGCTTCGGCCCGGAAGCGGAGGCGATCCTGACGAAGTACGACCGGCTGCGCTACCGGCTCCTTCCCTACCTCTACTCGCAGGCGTGGCAGGTCACTCACGACGGCGGCACGATCCTGCGCGGGCTGCCGATGGACTTCCGCACGGACCCGAAAGTGCTGGACATCTCCGACCAATTCATGTTCGGCCCGGCGTTTCTGGTTTGCCCGGTGATCCAACCGCACGCCGCGGAACGGACGTGCTACCTCCCGAAGGCGGCAAACTGGGTCGACTTCTGGGCCGGCGAGAGGCTCGCGGGCGGCCGAGACCCGGGCATCGACGCGCCACTGGATCGGATGCCTCTCTTCGTGAGAGCCGGGAGCATCGTGCCCATGGGTCCGGACGAGCAATACGCGACGGAGAAGCCGGATGATCCGATCGAGCTGCGCATCTATCCCGGCGCGAACGGGCATTTCAGGCTTTACGAGGACGCGGGCGAAGGCTACGGCTACGAGAAGGGGCAGTATGCGACGATCCCTCTCTCCTGGAACGACGCGGACGGGACTCTTACGATTGGGAAGCGGCAGGGATCGTTCCCCGGCATGCTGAAACAGCGGACGTTCCGGGTGGTGGTGGTTCGGCCGGGCCACGGGGTCGGGGTCGACGCGACCGGGAAGCCGGACCTGGTGGTTTCGTATCGCGGGGTTGCGACCGTCTATCGCGGGATTGCGACGAGGATCCGCCTCAAAGGGGCTGCCAAGTCGAGTTTCGGCGGATCTCTTTCAACACAGTGACACGGAGATAGGACGGGGCGGAACATGACCGCAGTCGGCGTCTGTTCGCTCTTTACGCTCCGAGGACGAGGAGTGGGCCGGTGAGTTTCCGGAGCCGGATAAATCCGGTCGGTCCCAGTAGCCTCGGGGC
>DATJYD010000092.1:0-2080 GCA_035499755.1 Fimbriimonadaceae bacterium | reverse complement strand
GGGTGCGCAACCCCCGACGACGAGAAGCCGACCCTCGATCACTGGGCAGCCAAGCAGATCAGCCATCCCGAACTCGAATTCGGCAATTACCTCTACAACGAAGATCCGACGACCCAGTCGGAGTGCATCGGCTCCGATCCGGTCGCGTCCGGCGAGCTTGGCCTTCGCAACATCGATCGAGAGGTCGCCTACCTGATTCCCGCCTCCACGAAGCCGGGCGACAACTACGACGACCTCCGCGATCTCTACAACACGCTCCTCGGCCAGCGCTTCACCGAGTTGGACCGGGTCCTACGCTACATTGGCGGAGTGGTCGAGACCAACTATCATGCGGGCCACGGCGGAGTCGTGTTTCACCCGGTGCCGAAGACGGAGCAGGCGGAGGCGGTGCACTTCCTTGTTTCGCAGGGGCTTCACACTCCCAAGGACTTCCTCAATCCGAACCTCGTCGGTCGGATCTATCCAGACGGCAATGTCGCGCGGGTGGTCGGACGCGAGAACGGCATCATCACCTCTTTGCTCGCCGACGATCGCGTCAACCGGATGCTCGACGATGAAGCGATGAACGGAGCCAAGGCCTACACGATCGCCAACCTCGCCTCGGACCTTCAGAACGGCGTCTTCGACGAACTGGACGAGGCGCATCCTACGATCAGCGTCTATCGCCGGGCGCTGCAGCTTCAGTATCTGACGACCGTCGATTCCCGGATCAACGGGACTTCGGCGACGAAGACGGAATTGAACGGCATCGAGCGCAGCGAACTCCATAAGCTTGCGGAGCGGATCGACAAGAGCATGCGCCATTCGGCCGACGAGGCAACCTCGCGCCATCTCGCAAACTGCCGACGAATGATCGAGCTGATCGAGGAGGACAAGCTGACCCCGGCCGTCCCACCCGCCGCGCCCGCGACGGCCACGCCAGCCTTTCCCTTCCCGCGTCCGGGCGGGGAGGATCTGTGGCCGGGCGTCAACTGGGACGGCCCTTCCGGCTCTTAGCCGGAGGACCGCCGGGCCGGCCTCCCCCTCCTCTTGCGGCGGATGGTTCGTGCCGCCGGAGGAAGGGGCCGGGTCCGGAGCCTATTGGTCACTGGCCTCCCGGGAATTGCACGAAAGGGCGAGCCCGGGAAGCCAAACCGAGGAATCGGCACGGCGAGGAAGCAAAGGCGACCACTCTGGCAAGCACTAAACAGGCTCCAAACTCGAGAATCCAAGCCCTAAAGGGACCTACGCGCCGGACGCCGCCTACCACCGGCAAGATGACTCTCGAAGGGAGGGATCACGCCATCGAAGACGGCGACCTGATCCATATCTGGAACAAGTCCGGACCTCCAGTATTGTCGGTGATCGAAGGGCATGCCCTGCGCTACGGCGTTGGGCTTTCGCCGTTCCGTCAAGCTCGCTCAGGCGTCACTTCCGTTGGAACTACCCTCTTTGCCACCATGATCGCCACGCCCCTCTTGCTCTTGTTTGCCACCCCCTCGGTTCGAGTAGCCGATGGCTGGATGCCGACGGCTGCTCCGTGGGCGTACGACGGACGCCACATCGTCGCCGCTGTCAGCGTCGCCGACGGTGGCGCGGTCTCGAAGGATATCCGGGTCTGGGACGTGAAGAGCGGGTCCATGGTCCGCGATTTCAAGCCCTCGGATGGCGGATACTCCGTGATGCTTAGCCCGGACGGCCGTTACGTTTTGTCGATGGGAAGCGTCTCTGGCGAAACCGGAGCCCCGACGCGCACAAGCGCAACCCGGCTATACGACGTCGCCACCGGTCGCGAGATCCTCCGCGTTCCCACGGACTTCAGGTACCAGGCCGCTGCCTTCAGCCGCGACGGGAAGCGGCTTCTCCTCGCTGGAGGCGGGTACCCGGCCCAGGTCTTCGACCTTCCGAGCGGCAAGCTTCGCCTTAGCGTCGAGGTCGCGTATCCGGAGAACGCGGTCTTGAGCCCAACCGGCGATTGGCTGCTGGTCGCGGATCTTCATGGGGGCGCCCGCCACGGCGAACCGGCACAGGTTTGGGATGTGTCGACGACTAAAGTCGACCGTTCTGTCGACCTTTGGCAGCGGGACTGCTACCTGAACGG
>DATJYD010000091.1:0-5741 GCA_035499755.1 Fimbriimonadaceae bacterium | reverse complement strand
TCACCTACCCTGCCAAGGGGCCGCTGGTCCCGCAGGTCTACACGGGAAGCACGCAAGCGTCCAAGGCCGTCATCACCCTTGGGGAAGACGGCGAGATTGAGCGCGTCGACATGGAAGGAGTCGTTACGAATATCAAGCCTCAAGGCGGCGGCCGGTGAAGATCTCGGCGAAGGACCTGCACAAGAGCTATCGGGGCCGGGAGGTCGTGAACGGCGTCCACTACGATATCAGTCAAGGCGAGATCGTGGGCCTCCTGGGTCCGAACGGCGCGGGCAAGACCACGACGTTCTATATGACGGTCGGGCTGGTCCGGCCGAACGCCGGGCATGTTTTCTTCGATGAAGACGATGTGACCCACTGGCCGATGTACCGGCGAGCGCGATGCGGAGTCGGCTACCTGCCCCAAGAAGCCAGCGTGTTTCGGAAGTTGAGCGTGGAAGACAACCTGCGGCTCGTCCTGGAGTTGGCGGGCCGGTCCAAGGCTGAGATTCGCGCAAAGGTTGTCGAACTGGCCGACGAACTGCACATCAAGCACCTGCTCAAGAGCCCGGGCAATGTGCTTTCAGGGGGAGAGCGAAGGCGCGTGGAGATCGCGCGAGCCCTCGCCACCGAGCCGAAGTTCATCCTCCTCGACGAGCCTTTCACGGGAATTGATCCGGTGACGATCGAGGAGATCCAGGAGATCATCCAGCGGCTCAAGCGGCGAGACATCGGCATCCTGATCACCGACCACAATGTGTCCGCGACCCTTCGGATCACCGATCGCAACTACATTCTCGTGGATGGCAAGATCATCGCCGAAGGTTCGGGACCGGAGATCGCCGCGAACGAGCTCGTGCGCAAGCACTATCTCGGGCAGCAGTTCGGGACGGATACCTTCACTCGAAACGGAGATTCGAGGGAACAGGATGAGGACGATTCGGGAGACAGCCGATGACTCCCGCCCGCCTGACCCGTCCGATCAGTCCCGGTCCGCCGAAAACCCCTAAGTGCGGGGGTCGCGAGTCCGGCGCCAAGGTGGGGGCATGAAGCGCCTCGACGCCCTCGTCATCAAGGAGTTGGTCGGCCCTTGGGTCTTCGGCGTCGCGATGTTCACGGCGTTGATGATGGCCGCGACTTACCTCGGCCGGATCGCCGGATACGTCGTCCAAGGGGTCGGCACCGAGAAGATCATTCAGATGACCTTCCTTTTGCTGCCCGCGATCATCGTTCAGACCTTTGCGATGGCGCTCTTGCTCGGCGCGCTTCTTGCCTTCGGCCGGCTCAGCGGCGACAGCGAGATCACCGCAATCCGGGCGGCCGGCGTGAGCCTCTACCGGATCATCTTGCCCGTCTCCGCCTTTTCCTTGATCGTTGCGGCCTTCACCTTCTACCTGAACGAACAAGTCGTCCCGCGAGCTGCCCGGGAAGCCGAGACGATGGCCATCGATATCGCCAGCCACGGCCAATTCAAGAACGCTCAGCCGGTTGCCCAAGCCCAAGTCGAGAATGGCCGGCTCGTCGCCTTCTTTGGCGCCCAGAGCGTCGACCTCGGCACTCGCACCATGCACCACGTGGTCGTGGTCTCGTACGACCAGAGCGGCCAGCCCAGTTATGCGTTGACTGCGGATGAACTTGAATTCACGACCTTAAAACAATGGAGAATCGTCGGCGGGGCGCACCTCCAGAGCCTCGATCCGAGGGGCACGATCTCGATGTCGCTCGACAATGGAGCGTGGCCGCAGGAGATTCCGGCGCTCTCCGCCACTCCGCAGGACCTCCTCGCGGAAATGACCGTCAACCCCGATGTGTGGAGCATGGAGGAGACCCGGCAGGTCATCGAGAAGGGCCTGAAGACGGGAGATCTAACCCTCGATCAAATCCGCGATTACGAATACAAATACTGGAACAAGATTGCGCTGCCTCTTGCCGCTTTCATTTTCGGAACCCTCGGAGCGGCACTGGGGATCCGGAACGCAAGAACGGGAGCGGCCACCGGCTTCGCGGTCTCGGTCATCATCATCTTCGCCTACTTCACCCTGGCCACGTTCATGAATGTATTTGCAAAAGGAGGCTTTTTCCCCTCTTACGTCGCCAGCTTCACGCCGGTGGCAATCGGCCTGATCGCCAGCGGCGTAATAATCTGGCGGCGGAATCGATGAACGCCGGAACTTGATATGGATGTCACATCGGCACTGATCCTGATCGTCTTCGTCGTCCTGGGCGGCGTGATCGCGGTCGTGGCCGATGAGCTTGGCCGGCGCATCGGAAAGAAGCGCCTCGTTCTGCACCGCCGCATTCGACCCCGAACCACGGCTAGAATCATTACCTTCGCGGCCGGCGTCACGATCACGATTCTGACCATCGCTTTGATGTACGCGTCCAGCGTCTATGTGCGGGAGTGGGTCCGCGAGGGGAGCCGCGCGTTCGCGAGGCTTCGCAGCTTGCAGACGGAAGCGAGGGACCTCGCCGCCAGCAATCAGAAGCTGCGAACCGAGAATGCCACTCTGAACGCCGACAATCGCAGAGTGACGGAAGCCAGCGAGGTCCTAAGATCCAAGTTCGCGGATCTTCAAAAGAAGACCAAAGTTCTGCAGTCCAAGACCCAGGAGCTGAGTCTAAAGCTAGCTGGCTTTGAACAGAAGCTCCCGCTCTTGAACCGCCAGATCGCGGAAAAGGTGCATGCGATCACTTTGAAGGAAAGGTCGATCTCCACGCTGGAGGCAAACCTGAAGACGGAAAGGGCCAGCTATCAGCGGTTGCAAGCGACGTACGGGGAGCTCTCGAAGCAGAAAACCGAGCTTGGCCAACAGAATCTCGACCTCGATCACAAGCTGAAGGACGCGGAAGATCGACTGAAGGCGACCCAGAGCTTGATCGAGGATGGAAACAAGAAGATCGCCGACGCCAATACGGAGATCTCCGGCCTGAGTGCCGACGTGCAGTCGCTGAGCCAGCAGAAGTCTCAGGCTCAGTCGGACCTCGACGACCTTTCCGCCCAGCTAAGCGATGCCAAGGTAAGGCTGACTCAATACGAGCAAGATCTCGAGAACAATGCCAAGCGGGTGCGATTCGTGCCGCTCATGTTCTCGCTGGGAGAGGAACTCGCGCGCGTCTCGATCCCGGCCGAGTCTTCGAAGGCCGACATCGCCGAGCAGATCGAGTCGGCGATACTTCTTGCCGGCACTACGGCGAAGGCGCATGGGGCGCGGCCGGCGGACAGTGGCGCCTATACGATCCTGGCGACCGCCCTCGACAAGCAAGGGCAGCCTCTTTCGGCGGACGCCCAGAAGGACCTGCTCGCAGCTCAGCTCGCGGGTTCCAAATCAGAAACGGCCCTACTCGTTCTGTCCGCTTACAACGCCTTCGACGGCGAGCCCGTCTACGTCCATCTCGCGCCGGTGGCCGATCCGATCGTCTACGAGCCCAACCAGGTCATCGCCGAAATCCGAGTCAATGCCCGGGACGGGGCCAACGTCCTCCTTCAAGAGCTGAACGACCTGGGCACGAAGATCCGCAATGCGGCGCTCAAGAAGAAGATGATCCCGGTCCAAACCGGGGACCGCTCGCTCGGCACGGTGACCTCGGACGACATCATCGTTCTGTACGACAAGATCAAGTCTTCGACGGGCAGCGTCAAGGTCCAGGCGCGGGCCCGACGGCTCACGCGAGCCGCCGATCCCCTTCTCATCGACTTCGAAGTCCAGTGAGCTATGACGAAGACGGTTCTCGCCATCGACCCTGGATCGAGCAAGTGCGGCATGGCGCTGGTGCGGCGTGAAGAGGACGGAACCCTGAGCTTGCTGTGGCGAAGGATATCGCCCCGCGCCGACCTCATCGAGAACGTTCAGGCGGCGAGCGCGGTCGAGCCCTACACGCTCGTGATCGTCGGCTCCGGAACGACCTCGAAGCAAGTTGTTCACGAACTGCGCGACCGGCTGCCGAGCATAGGCATCCTCGTGGTCGACGAGCACAACACCAGTCTCCAAGCTCGCGAACGGTATTGGGAGCACAACCCGCGCCGCGGACTTCGCCGGCTCCTGCCCGCGACGCTTCAGACGCCGTCCGAGGCGGTGGACGACTTCGTCGCCCTCATCCTCGCCGAGCGAGTCCTGAGCGATGGAAGCTAGAGTCCTCCAACTGAACGATCCCGCCGTGATCCGCTTCATCCCGAACGCCGGCGGACCTTAGGATGCTGCTGGCCGGGATTTTGGCCGTCGCCGTGCCTCGCCGAGCGGCAAGAGACATCGTCGCAAACCTGCACGACTAGATCGTCTCAGACGCGACTGGGCTGACGATCTACAAGCCGGACGGATCGCGACTGCGGTTCTCCCTTGATTCCACGCATAAAAAGGTCTTTGGCGAACACGTGTTGATCGAGAACGACCGCCGCTATCGCTTTCGCCCGATCCTCCTTGAGCGGATCGGTGACGAGTGAAGAGGCGGCGGGGAAGTCCTCTGATCCTCGTTCTGGGCTATTCTGCTAAGCACGGACCATGAAGCTCACCGCAATCATCCTGTCTTGCTGCGTCATAAGCGGCCTCGCTCGGGCCCAGGGATTCGATCCCTTCAACTACAAGAACCTGCAATGGGTCAACGTCGGCCCCAATCGGGGCGGGAGATCGGTCGCCTGCACGGGCGTGCGCACGCGCCCCGACGAGTTCTATTTCGGGGCGACCGGAGGCGGCCTGTGGCAGACCACCGACGCCGGAAAGACCTGGAAATGCGTGACCGACGGCTTCCTCGGCAGTTCGTCCGTCGGGGCGATCGCGGTCAGCGACTCCAACCCCGACACGGTCTACATGGGCATGGGCGAGCGGGACATCCGCGGCGATCTCTCCGAGGGCGACGGAGTCTACAAGTCGACCGACAACGGCAAGACCTGGAGCCACATGGGCTTGGAGAAGACGATGACGATCTCGCGTATCGTCGTCGATCCCAAGAACCCGGACGTCGTCTATGTCGCGGCTCTCGGCCCGGTTTACAAGGCGAGCGCCGACCGCGGCGTCTACAAATCGACGGACGGCGGCCGAACCTGGAACAAGGTCCTTTTCGAATCCGATAAGGCGGGCGTGGTCGAACTGGTGATGGATCCCGACGATCCGAACACGCTTTACGCCGCCACCTGGGAAGCCTGGCGGACGCCTTACTTCCTCAACAGCGGCGGCCCTGGCTCCAAGTTCTGGAAGACCACCGACGGCGGCGATCACTGGACCGACATCACCCGCAGCCCCGGCATGCCCACCGGCGTGATCGGCAAGATCGGGATCGCGGTCGCCCCTTCCAACGATAAGCGCGTCTACGCGATCGTGGAGGCGAAGGACGGCGGCATCTTCCGTTCGGACGATGCCGGCGCGACCTGGGCCAAGGTTGACGGCGAGAACGAGTGGCGCCAGCGCGCGTGGTACTTCTCCCACATCTACGCGGACCCCAAGAACGCCGACAGAATCTACTGTCTCAACGTCGGGGCGGGCGTCTCCACCGACGGCGGCAAGACCTGGCGCAACCTCCGCACGAGCCACTCCGACAACCACGACCTCTGGATCGATCCCGACGACCCCAAGCGGATGATCGAGGCCAACGACGGCGGGGCATCGGTTTCGACGACCACCGGCGATAGCTGGTCGAGGGAGACCATGCCGACGGCTCAGATCTACCACGTCGTGGCCGACACTCACATCCCGTATAAGATCTACGGTGCCCAGCAGGACAATTCGAGCGTGATGCTTTCCCCGAGCGAGGAGGACACGCCGGAGAAGCGC
>DATJYD010000090.1:0-4108 GCA_035499755.1 Fimbriimonadaceae bacterium | reverse complement strand
AACTAAGAAGCCAGTCCCCGCTCAGCGGTTGCTCTTGATTGTTAAGCTTCCCTTGTCCGACTTGTAGGTGAGGGTCCAAGTCCCGTCCTCGCCCATCTGACCCAGCATCGACTTCTGGTGGGAGTCGAGGTCGCTGTAGCGAAGGAAGCCGTCCTTCTTGATCTTCGCCCTCTGCCCCGCGGTGAGGGAGTTCAGAAGCCCGGCAAGGTCCTGCTGTCCGCCGATCACCAAGAATCTCCCACGCTGCGCCTCACTCTCCTTGAGGAGTTCCTGGGCGCGCTTCTGAAGTTTCTGCGTTTGCTCCTGATCGAGAGGCGTGACGATCTGACCGTCGAACGGGTTACCGTCCTGGCCTTGAATCTTGATCTGCTCTCGGAACTTCTGGGCCGACTTCGCCATCTCCTCGGCTTGCTTCTGGAGAGCCTTGACCGACTGATCGTCCATGCCGAAGTTCTTGCCCTTGAAGTTCTTCTCGAAGTCCTGATAGTTCTTCTCGTAGGCCTTTGCCCACTCCTCCCAGGCCTGCCGAAACTTCTCCCATTGCTTCGCGTCGCCGAAGGTATCCGGCATCTGAGGTACCGGCTTTGTTCCGAAGAAGGGATTCGCCGGCGCTCCGGGGGCCGAGTCGTCCTTCTGCTGCAAGACGATGGGGCCGTCGCCTCGGTCCGTATAGACCCGGAACTCCGGCGACTTGTTCGTACCTGGCGGCTCCGCTTGGAGCGCCCTTACCGAAAAGGGGCTCGGCGGCGCCGAGAAGAGACCGATTCCCTTGTGAAACACCCACACGTCGCCCTGTCGATCCCAGTGACCGTTCCAAGCAGAGGCCAGCGCGTTCATGAGATCGTCGAGCGGCTGGTTCGCGATGTTCACGCTGATCCGGGCGTCCCTGCTGACCTCGTCGTCGCTGATCACGAAATTGACGCCCGAGTTCTTCAGCCAGTCGAGGACCTCGCGGACGGCAGCATTGCGAAAAGAGACCGTGACCTTCGCCTTGGACTGGGTGAGCGGAGCAAAGGTCTGTCGCGGGAGGTCGAAGCCGATGTTTTTGACCGCCGGATACTCGAAGGTCGGATCTTGCGCGGCTCCCACAAGTGCGAACGCGGCAACGGCCGCGAGGGCGGTCACTAGCATCTTCGATGACATGTCGGTCAATCTCCTCCCGCGCGCCTGATGCACATCCGTTGCATGCAAGCGTGCTGTTAACCGCTGTACGTTAACCCGCCTCGCCAAAGTTCCCGGCTCTAGGCGTTGAAATCATCCCTTTTCGTGTGCCGCCGACGCGACCGGCCTCACGAACTGCGATCAAGCGATGCAAGTCAAAGATGCAACCATGGAGAACAGCCTAGCCACCCGCCCACCGGTCGATGCCGCCGACGTCGAGCATATGGCCGCCCTCGTTACCGGAGGACTTCTCTTCGTCGCCGGCCGTCGCCGGGGCGGTGTCTTGGGCTTTCTCTTTGCGGCTGCCGGCGTCGGCCTGATCTTTCGGGGCCAGCAGGGATACCGCCGGCTCTACGACGCCCTCGGCATTCGGCTCGCAGAGACCTCGACCGGCGCCAAACTCCCGGATGTTCGCGTCGAAGCGGAAGTCGTCGTCCGCCGTCCCCGCGAGGAGCTCTACCGGATCTGGCGCAATCTGGAAAACCTCCCCGTCTTCATGGATCATCTTGTGGCCGTCGTCGAACTCGACGACATCCGCTCGCGCTGGGTCGCCCGAGCCCCCGCCGGGATGGTGATCACTTGGGACGCGCATATCGTCAACGATATCGAGAACGAGTTGATCGCGTGGGAGACGACCGAGGGTTCCGGCGTGGACTCCGCCGGCTCGGTGCACTTCAGCGACGAAGCCGGCGGTTCGACCCGCATCCGCGTCGTCCTGCGCTACGATCCGCCCGCCCACATGCTCGGCGTCTTCATCGCCAAGGTCTTTGGCAGCGATCCCCAACGCCAGATCGAACTGGATCTCGATCGGTTCAAGAGGATCATCGAGCAGCAGTCCGCAGAAGTCCCCCACAGGAAGAGGCCCCCCCACCGTCGAGCCAAAGTGCTCTGAACCACCGCGCGTCCGTCGTCTCGACCGCGTTGCGGGATCCGTTCTCGGGAATACAGAGAAGGCGCAGGGCGGTCGCGGGAATGAATATCCCAACCGCCGACAAGCCCTGGGGTCGTCCTCGACTTCGGAACCCATCGCGGTTCGATCAGCGAACTCCAGGAGGCATTACGGGACCGGTCCGGATGGCGGATGGGGTGGCTCGTATCGAGCCGAAGCGATAAAGCTCCACACGACGGAGGCAATCGCGACGAGAGCCAGAAGCGCGATGGCAAGCCACGCCCAGGTTCGAGCCCGAGCCGCATAAGCATTCGCAATCGACGCGATGCCGAGGATGGCGCCGATGCCCCATAGCGGGAAGAGAAACATGCCGGTCTGCCCGTCTCCCGGGGCGGCGATCCCAAATAGCGATCCGAGGCAAATCGCGCCGCAGCCAAGAAACGCCAACACCAAAGCGAGAACGACGGAACGTTCCATTCCAATCCGATTATAGGAGGTTCTCATGAAAGGACGGCCCCGATCGAAACGGCGTCCCGGGGTCTGAGCGATGAGGTTGAGACGGTCCGCACGCTTTAAGACCCCAGGGCATGGCTGGATGGAAGGCGCGCCAAAGCGAATCCCTCCTTCCTCCCATCCAAAGAAATCCCCGACTGCTCGACAAAACCCGGCCGCGACGAGACAAAACCGGTGGACAACCGGTGGGCTGAAGGGGGATAACCAAAAAACCAAAAACGCTGCATCTTGTGGTGTAAGATGGTCGTCACCACTAAATGTTGGGGCGTAGGAAGAGATATGCGATGTCCGTTCTGTGGCTATATCGACCAGAAGGTCTTGGACTCGCGGCCCTCACGCGACGGTGAGGCGATCCGGCGGAGACGGGAATGTCTCGGATGCGGGCGAAGATTTACGACGTTCGAAGGGCCGGAAAGGCCGCGCCTTTTTGTCGTCAAGCGCGGGGGCGCCCGAGAAGAGTTCTCCCGCGAGAAGTGCCTGAACTCCATGCTCGTCGCCAGCCGCAAGCGCCCGATCCCCATCGAAGCCCTCCGCGAGGCCGCCGAGCGCATCGAGCGCGACCTCTTCCAGGAATACGAGGACGAGGTCCCGACCCGCGCCATCGGCGAGCGAGTCATGGCCGAACTCCACGACCTCGACACCGTCGCCTACGTCCGCTTCGCCTCCGTCTACCGCGAGTTTGAAACCGTCGACGACTTCCGAAGAATCGTCGATCAGATGGGGGAAAGGGAGAGGCTTGGCATTGGAGGAAACCGGTGATTAAGGTGTTAAGGCGAAAAGGCAACTGCCTGCAGGCATTTTCCCAACACCCAACACCTAACACCCAACACCTCTCGTTGTTGTCATAATGTAGACATGTCTCTACCTTACTGGATTCGAAACCGTCAGGGATGACCCACAACTCATGAAAATCAACCGCTACTTCACCACCGCCGGCCAGGATGCCTATGAGGGCATCGTCTTCGAACCTCGCAGGAGCGAGATCCGGAACCCCGACGGCTCCGCCGTTTTCTCGATGGACAACGTGATGGTTCCCAGCCACTGGAGCCAGGTCGCGACCGACATCCTCGCCCAGAAGTACTTCCGCAAAGCGGGGATCCAAGGATTGAAGGATTCTAGGATCGAACGATTGCAGGACGAACCCAATCCTCCAATCCTCCAATCCTCTAATCCTGGCGCCGATCACGAAAGTGATTCTCGCCAGGTCTTCCACCGCCTCGCCGGATGCTGGACCGACTGGGGACGCCGCTTCGGCTACTTCGACGCCAACGAGGACGCCGCCGCCTTCTACGACGAGCTATGCCGCATGCTCGCCCTCCAAATCGCCGCTCCCAATTCCCCCCAGTGGTTCAACACCGGCCTCCACTACGCCTACGGGATCACGGGCACGGCCCAGGGCCATTTCTACGTCGACCCCAAGACCAAGAAGCTGGAAAAGAGCAAGAACGCCTATGAGCGCCCTCAGCCCCACGCGTGCTTTATCCTTAGTGTCAAGGATGACCTCGTCAACGAGGGCGGCATCATGGACCTCTGGGTGCGCGAGGC
>DATJYD010000089.1:0-5914 GCA_035499755.1 Fimbriimonadaceae bacterium | reverse complement strand
CGCGAGGGCGTAAGGCCGCCGTTCAATCTGATCCGAACCGTGCTAAGCACTGCGAGCGGCAAGAAAGTCGAAGAAGCGTAGGCCTTACGTGCAGACGCTGGAGATGCTTGGAACCCGCCGTTCTCGGTTTGGGGAAAGACGGCGGTTGGAGTGGGTCGCCAAGCCAATGCCCTGGGGTCCCGAGACGCGCGGGGCTGTTTCAACTTCAGCGCTCAGACCCCGGGGCTCCCGCCCCACGCTTGGAGACCGGCGGTATGGCTTACGCAAGGCTCGCGCGGCGTGAGGCCAACTGGCACCAATCTTGCGCATCACTTCTTCCAAGGCTCTCTGCGGAACACTTGCCCGCAGGATTGATTAGCATGAAGATCGAGAGGACGATTCTGCCATTGGCATTGGCTTTCGCGGCGTCAGCCGCGCTCGGCCAGTCGCGACCGCCGCGCAATTCCTATCTCGATACTCGCGTGTACTCCACTTGGCAGCTTGTCCATGAGGTGAAAACCGATGCCGCCGTCATGGACCGCTACTGCCGGCATTTCGCGATGACGCGGCAGGAGGTCATCGACTATCTGTCGAGCCTGCATGTGAGCGCGCTGACTGCCGACCGCGTCTTCACGGTTTACGGCGTTCCTCACTCGAGCGGCGATTTCCACTCGCATTCGAGACTGCTCAGGAAAGGAGAGGCTGTGTTTGCCGAAGCAGATGGAACGCCGGTTCTTCAGCTTGTCTGTGGCAATCCGCTCATCTTGGGACCCAAGAAGCCGACCACGCCGAATCTGGTCATGCCCTCGATCGGCGGACTGATGGGGATGGACAGTGTTCTTCCCGAGTCCTCTTCGTTGGCCAGCGATCTTGTGCCGGACGAACTGACTCCGTCGGTGGGAGGAACGATCGAAGCCATCTATCCGGAGTCGCACCAGGAGCTTCCGAACATCCTGCCTCTCCTTCTCGGACTGGCTGGATCGGCCAGCATCACCGTCGAGCACTCGTCGCCTCCGGTTCCCGAGCCGGTGTCGGTGCTTGTTCTCGGGGCCGGCCTCGCGGCCCTCGCCGCCCGCCGGCGACGCCGACTTTAAGCCGCGTAGCGGCAGGGCTTGCCCTGCGAAGCTCCACCTGGTTAGCTGCAGTTTCGGATTACAGGCGAGCCGATCCCGTCATCCTGAGGGCAGAACCGAGCCAGGCACAGTTCGGAACAAACGAACCTCGGATATCAACCCACGCTGCGCGCACCATTGAACCTCTCGCCAATGGTCTAGGCTCTGACTGAAACTCCGTCTCAGCAACGCCCCAACGCCGCTTCATCGAGGCAATAAGCAAGGAAACATCGCATTAGCGCTCGCGATTTAGCAGCGGATGTCGATGTTCTGACCTTTGCCTTCGGTCTGTTGCATAACCGCAACCGTCTCGGCGTTCTGCATCTCGACGCTCTTCTTGAGAAGCATCGCCTGGAGCTGCGCTCGCTTGTTCTCGATATTCGGCATCTGCTGGATCTGAGCAGCCGGATTGGTCACGGTCGAGACGTTCATTCCCAGAGTAGGTATCGGACGAAACGCGCCCGAGGATCAGGGGCAACGCCTCAACGCCCCCAACGCCCAACGCCCCAACACCCAACACCTCAACACCCCAATACCTCAACACCTCAACACCCAACACCTCAACACCTCAACACCCCAACACCCCCAATACCTCAACACCCCAATACCCCAACACCCCAAACACCCCCGGAAACCGCCTCCCAGGTAGAATTGGCTCCCGTGACACAGAAGAGGATTCCGAAACCCGCCTGGTATAAGAACACTTACTTCTGGATTGCCGGAATCCTCTTCGTCTTGTTCGTGGTGGGACTGGCCGCGGGCGACAACACGATCCGAGATCCCGGACAGACGCCCGAGAGGAGCTCACTCGCCCTGCTCTATCTCATCGCGTCCGGCATTATGTTGCTCAACGGGTTTATGAGCCACGCTCAGACGGTCCAGCACTACAAGGAAACCGTTGGCGATCAGAACGAGGTGAATCAAGAATGATCTATTGTTCAAGCTGCGGCAAACCGATCGACAAGGTTCCCGATTGGCTTCGCACGGCCAAAGTCGAGTTCGTCTGCAACAACTGCCCGAACCGGCAGACCAAGAACATCGCCTTCGTCAGCCTCGAGGTCGAGTCTCCGCCGATCGCAAAGATGGCGGATGACGAGATCGACGTCGAGGACCTGGCCGACGAAGATGTCGAGCCGCAAGTCTAGCCACTGCGTCGCCGCTACGAATCCGTTGCGCAGACGCCGTGCCGGGACTTCAACAGAACGCTCCTCGGGTTGCCCGGCAACTACGAGCCTCGTCATCCTGAGTCTGAGGCGAGTCGTGCGAGCCTGGGGTTGTGGGGTCCTCCTTCCCCGTGCCGGCGGCTTTCAACCGCCACTTGGCCGCAGGCCGAGCATGCCCGCTTCCGGCGATGGCGCCAAGTAGGTCCCGCGGATAACAGACTACGGGCCGGGCGGCACCATCACAACCGTGCGTCCGCCTGTCGTGAAGTAGGCCCACGCTTGAGCGACCGTCGGGACCTGCGCGCCTGACAGCGCCAGTTGATCCAGCTTCCCGGCCAGGTCGTTCTCGCGAGCCGCGGTCCGGGTCATGTCGTCCTGAAGCTTCTGGAGGGCGGTGGCCTGACTGCCGGTTAAGCCTAGGGTATGGATCGAGGTCGCCTTGGCGGTCGCCGCGGCCGAATACACATAATGCGCGGCCGCATATTGAGGCGCGGCCTGGGTCGCCGCCTTGCCGTACTTCACGGCGTCGTCGATCCGATTCTGATAGAGCGCCACAAGGCACTCACCGGTCAGAGCTTGCGAGGACGACGGGTCGGCGAGGACCGCCGCATCGAAGAGAACCTTCGCATAGGCGACCTCGGCATCCGCTTCCTTGTGCTGACCCTTCTCTTCGAGCCTGCCGCTCACCGCGAGACCGATCGCATAGTTCGCCCATTCGATGTACATGTCGTAGTTCGTCGGCTCGATCAAAACCGAACGGCGGAAATACTTCTCCGCGCTGGGGTCGGCGAGACGGTTGTAGAGAGCGGCCAGGAAGTAGTTCACCTCCGTAAGCTGGCTGTCCGTCGACGCGAGATCGCGGGCGGCTTGGGAAAGAACCTGCTTTCTGCCCTGCCGGAGAGCGATGTAGGCTTGGGCGGACTTGACGCCGAGGTTATCGGGATCGTTCAAGAGTGCGTCCTTCATCGCGCTCGCGGCCTTGTCGTCGTCGCCCGTCTGAGCATCGTAGACCGCTTCGAGCGCGTTGCCGTACGCGTCGGGAGTCCCGAACTTCTCGAGCATATTGAGGTCTTGGCGAGCCTCGGTCAGCCGCCCCTCCCGCAGGCAGGCGAAGATGAGGCGATCGGCGACCGCGTTGTTCTTCGGATCGAGGCGGAAAATCGGATCGAGTTGCGAAATCGCCAGCGTATATCGGGAGCCGCGCATCACCAGGTCGCAGTAGGCGAGCCGGTTCGCGTCGGTGACCGGGCCGAAGTTGTCGATCTGCTGGTCGAGGCTCTTTCTGCGCGCCGTCACGGCTGCCTTAAGGGCTTCTGAGATGGCGGAAAGGGACCCGGAGGAGTCGTCGGTGCGGCTGACCGTCGAAAACACCCGGTTCAAATCGATCGCCGCCACAAGCTCCAGGGCCTCCAGATTCTTCGGGTCGGCGGTGCTGGCATCTTCGGCGTACTTTTGGGCACGGTCCCAGGTGTCCTTGCCCATGTAGGCGCGGGCAAGATCGATACGCGCCTCGACGGAGTCCTTGTCCGCCTTCAGCGCGATGCGGCCCTGGGTGATCGCGTCGTCCCATTTGCTGACCGCGAGAAAGTCCTTGGCCTTCGCGAGGTGGTAGGCCGCGCCCTTGGAGACTTCGTTGTCGACGCTCAGATCGAGGGTCGATGCGGCGCTCTCGCCTTCGGACGTGTAAGCCACGAACTTGACCTTGAGGTCGCCGTCGCTCTCGCCGAGGGTGTCTAGATTGAACTCGTATGGAGTGCTCGAATCGGTATCCCGAAGGTCCGACCCCACGTAAAACTCCACGTGGGTGACCGGGTTCTTCGATTGCACTGTGACGACGAAGTGTTTTTCGCCGGAGATCACGTCGCCGTTCTTCGCGTTGATGTCGAGGGTTATCTTCTGGGCGGTTGCAATGGCAACCAAGGCGAATGCGAGGAATAGACCAATGAGTTTCATGATGGATCGCGAGCAGTGCTTGCAGAAGTATGACGGATTCCGGCTTTGAACCATTCGATCAGATTGCCGCATTACCCCTCTCACCGGTTCGAATACGCACAGCTTCGAGGATCTTCTCGACGAAGATCTTTCCGTCGCCGGGCTGGCCGGTTCGTACCGAATCGAGGATAGCACCCACGACTTCATCCTTCAAGTCGTCTGAACAAACGACCTCGATGCGGGAACGCATGCGCAGAACATCGACTTCGGTCATGAACCGTTGCTCTCTCTCTTGGGAGTTTCCCCGGCCCTTGCAGTCGGTGACGTTAAGCCCGCCGACTCCGACCGCCGCGATCGCCGTCTTCGCGGCCTCGAGTTGGTGGGGACGGATGAATGCGATGACGCGAACCATGGGATGCCGCTATACCCCCACCGCCGGAGCGGGGGCTTTCTCGGCCGCGGCGAGAGTCGATTGAGCAAGGGCCTCGGCGCGGACCGCCTTCTCAGTCTGCACGATGGCCATGCCGCTGACAAGCGGCAGCGCGACCGGCGTGCCCATCTCCCGCTGGCTCGGCGCCCGGCTCTTCTTGGTCGCCATGAACGGCATCTCGAACAGCCGGCTGAAGGTGTAGCAGGTGACCAGGATGATGGGCAGGCAGGCGACGACCATGTACACGGCCAGCATCTCCGGCCCCTGAATCCAGGCCGGCCGGTAGAAATAGAGCACCTGCAGGATCGGATGGTGCATCAGATACAGGCTATAGCTGAAGAACCCAAGGTCGGCGATCGGCTTCCAGGCAAAGAGCTTGGTAAAAGGTGTCCAGGGCGCGACGGTCCCCAGATAGACGAGCGCGGCGACCGCAAGTCCGATCCAGGCGTCGCAGATCGGGAGCATTCCCGGGTGCACGCCACCCTCCAGGTAGCACGCATATCCGCAGGCGGCGGCTGCGATCACGAACACGTACGCGGAAAGCCGGGGAAGAATCCCGACTCGCGCGTTGGGACGGTAGGCCAGATGCGACGCGGCCATGCCGAGCGCGAAGAGCGGGATGTACCAGACGTAGAGCTTGATCGCTTCGGGAATGAGCAGGAGGAGAGCGATCGCGACCAGGCTCGTGATGATCACATGGGCAAACCGCCCGACCTTGAAGAGCAGCCAAACCAAGACCGGGAACAGGAGGTAGAGTTGCCACTCGATCGAGATGCTCCATAGAACCCCGTTCAGCTTGTACATCCAGTCCGGCTGGAAGTTCTGAGCCATGAACACGTGGGCGAGCACGTTCGTCTTCGTTACCGGGATGTACTGGGAGAACGGCATCACCGGGTGCTTGGAGGTGATGTAGATCGACACGATCACGCTGATGACCAGCGTCGCGTAATATGGCGGCAGGATGCGGCGAGCCCGACGCGCATAGAACTTGCCGAAGTTATGAATCCGGCCGTCCTTGCCCCCGAAAAGGGAAGTCTGCAGGCAATAGCCGCTCAAGACGATAAACGCCGCAACCGCGAGATGCCCATACCAGAGCGGATGGAGGATCGACTGCATCCAATCGGGGACCTTGCTGCGCGTGCCCGCCAGGTGGCTCGGGTCGATCATCGAGCCGAAGTGGGTGAACACCACGTAAAGCGCCGCGACGCCCCGCAGACCTTCGATGAAGGCCAGCCTCTCGTGGGGACTGCTGGACGCGCGGCGTCCGGCTCGGCGGCGCATGGTTGAAATGATACTGC
>DATJYD010000088.1:0-9560 GCA_035499755.1 Fimbriimonadaceae bacterium | reverse complement strand
GAGGGGTTGCCCCATGCTGAACTATCTGCTGCCAAGCGGCAGGAGCTTCTCGCCCCCGACGATCCCAAAGTTGCAACGGACCTGAACAATCTGGCCCAGCTCCTTCAGAAAACGAACCGTCTCGCGGAAGCGGAGCCGCTGATGCGCCGCGTACTCGCCATTGACGAGAAGCGTTTCGGACCCGACCATCCCAAAGTCTTTGTTCGCCTGAACAATCTGGCTCAGTTGCTTCACGACACGAACCGGCTGGCGGAGGCCGAGCCGCTAATGCGCCGAGCGCTCGCTATCGGCGAGAAGAGCCTCGGCCCCGACCATCCCGAAGTGGCGACCGAACTGAACAACCTGGCGCTGTTGCTTCATGACACGAACCGGCTGGCGGGGGCCGAGCCGCTGATGCGCCGGGCCCTCGCCATTGACGAAAGGAGCTTCGGGTCTCACGACCCCAAGGTCGCGACCGAATTGGGCAATCTGGCGTCGTTGCTTGAGGCCACGAACCGGTTGGCGGAGGCGGAGCCGCTGATGCGCCGTGCCCTCGCCATCGACGAGAAGAGCTTCGGCCCCAACCATCCCGAGGTCGCGACTCGCCTGAGCAACCTGGCTGCGCTTCTGTACGCAACGAACCGGCTAGCAGAAGCGGAGCCGCTGATGCGCCGCGCGCTCGCCATCGACGAGAAGAGCTTCGGACCCGACCATCCCAGCGTCGCGAGGGCCCTGAATAACCTGGCGCAGTTGCTTAAGGCCACGAGCCGGCTTGCGGAAGCGGAGGCGCTGATGCGCCGCGCGCTCGCAATCGACGAGAAGAGCTTGGGGCGCGACCATCCCGATGTTGCGACCGGCCTCAGCAATCTAGCTGCGCTGCTCTACGCAACGGACCGGCTGGAGGAGGCGGAGCCCTTGATTCGTCGCGCGGCGCAAATCTGGCGCTGCTTCGATGTCAAGACTGGCCACCGGCACCCGACCTACGAGGTGGGGCTAGGCAACTTCGCCGCGATTTTGAGCGCGCTGGGGCGAAGCGAGGCCGAGATCGAGGCCGAGGTGGCGGCGCTGCGGGATCTCGACTGTCCCTGATCCACTGGTGCCGGGCGCCTGCCGGGCGCCGGTCTTCGTCATCACTGTATAGGCCCCCCCACCCAGTGATGAAGAAAAACGGCCTGAAACCGGCCGCTCTTTCCTCCTCACCCTTGCAGCCCCGCTGCCAGTGAGGAAGCAACGCGATCCCCCTAGACGCAAAGGATTCATCATCATCACTCCAAGCAGGCGGTGTGATGATGATCAATCCTGGAACCTCTATCCCCCGACCCCCTTCCTCCTCCGCCGCACAATCATCGGCGCGAGAGGAGGGGGCCTCGTGAGACCGCGTCACCCCCATCACATCCATCACTTCCATCGCCTAAATCATCCGCTACAATAGATCCGTGGTAGACGCGCATCTACCGATAGAGCTGAGGGAGAGGCCGTTGCGGTATCTCTTCCTCGACCTCAACTCCTACTTCGCCTCGGTGGAGCAGCAGGAGTTTCCGGAGTTGCGCGGCAAGCCGGTCGCGGTGGTGCCGGTCGAGGCGGACACCTCGTTCGTGATCGCGGCCAGCTACGAGGCCAAGCGATGGGGCGTCAGGACCCTGACTCAGATCGGGGAGGCGAAGCGGCTCTGCCCGGAGCTGATCTGCGTGCTCGGGCACCACTCGATGTACTCGGTCTATCACAAGCGGGTGGTCGAGGTCGCGGAGACCGTGCTTCCGATCGACGCGGTCTGCTCGATCGACGAGATGCGATTCAAGCTGCTCAAGACGGAATCGGCGCCCGAAGTTGCGCGGGAGATCGCGGTCAAGATGAAGAAGGCGATCCGAGAGCATGTCGGCGAATGCCTGACCTGCTCGATCGGCATCGCTCCCAACGGTTTCCTCGCCAAGATCGGGACCGAACTCCAGAAGCCGGACGGACTGGTGATCATCGAGGCCAAGGACCTGCCTGAGATCCTCCACCGCCTCGATCTCACCGGCTTCCCGGGCATCAACCGGCGCATGGAGGTGCGGCTGAACGCACAGGGCATCTTCACGAGCGCGGAAATGTGCGCGGCCACCCGAGAGCACATGCACCGGGCCTTCGGGTCGGTGATCGGCGAGCGCTGGTGGTACCTGTTGCGGGGCTTCGACCTGCCGATGGAGAAGACCCATCGCAGGAGCCTCGGCCACTCGCACGTCCTCCCGCCGGTTCACCGGACCGAGGACGGCTGCCGCGAGGTCCTTCTTCGCCTGCTCCAAAAGGCTTCGGCGCGGCTGAGGAAGGAGGAGCTTTGGACCGAGGAGATGGTGGTCGCGGTCAAGGGCTTCAAGAAGAGCTGGGAGGTTCGGATCAAGCTCCCGCCAACCCAGGACTCGGTCACCCTCAACGATTTTTTCCTGCGCGAGTGGCCGAACCACAACTTCGTGCAGCCGAAGATGGTGGCGGTGACTTTCACCAAGCTGCTCGAGCACGAGCACGTCACGCCGTCGCTGTTCGACCCGACGATGGACCGGTCGCTGCTGAACAAGGCCGTCGACACGGTGAACCAGAAGTTCGGGAAGAACAAGATCTACCTGGCCGGGATGGAGCATGCGAAGGAGACGGCATCGGAGAAGATCGCGTTTGGGAAAACGGAGTTGTTCAGCGAAGGGAAGGGCGACCATGAGTGGGTCGACACGTTCCGAGGCTTGCCTCGGAACGAGACGGTCTACGAGCGGACGGATTTATTCGAGGAAGAGGATTGACAGGTGGTCCCGAAGAGCGGCGTAGCCGCAAGTCGAGGGACAAGGTCGCGTGTTGCCTCCAAAGCGTCCGCAACTACCGTCAGATTCCTCCGCTCCTGCCCGCTGAGGCGGGCCGTCGGTCGGAATGACAAGCGCCTCCAAGCGATCCGCAACTGCGGTCAGATTCCTCCGCTCCGGCCCGCTGAGGCGGGCCGTCGGTCGGAATGACAAACGGGTGTCAGTACTGCAATCCGCCTGGCGTCCAGAGATCCAGCCACTGAGGGTTCTCCCTCTCGATGAGTCGGATCTTCTTCTCCCTTCGCCACCGCTTGATCTGCTTTTCTCGAGCGATGGCATTATTGATGTCCGAGAACTCCTCGAAGTAGACGAGCTTGTGGACGCGATACCTTGGACTGAATCCTTCGTTCACGTCCTCCTTGTGCTGCCAAACGCGATTGCTCAAGGCTCGGCTGACGCCGGTGTAAATGGTGCCACTGAGGCTCGCCAGTATGTAGACATAAGTAGGTCACCGTCACCATTATGGCCAGTGTCATCCCGACGGAGCGGCGTAGCCGCGAGTCGAGGGATCTGACCGGAAATGCCCGTTGCCTCCAAGCGATCCGCAACTACGGTCAGATTCCTCCGCTCCGGCCCGCTGGGGCGGGCCGTCGGTCGGAATGACAGGGTCGCGTGTTGCCTCCAAAGCGGTCCACAACTCCGGTCAGATTCCTCCGCTCCGGCCCGCTGGGGCGGGCCGTCGGTCGGAATGACAAAGCGCCTCCAAGCAATCCGTATTCTTCCGCTCCGGCCCGCTGAGTTGGGAACCACAAGCTGACACAATAGGCATCATGCAGGTCGGTCGCTACCGCGTCTCTACGCACAATCACGGGTTCTTTCGCCTCGATGGCGGGGCGATGTTCGGCTCGGTCCCGAAGGCGCTGTGGGCGAGGGAGGCTCCGCCGGATACCGAGAACCGGATCCTGCTCGCTACCCGCTCGCTCTTGATCGAGGACGGCAAACGCAAGATTCTCGTGGACGCGGGCTGCGGGGATAAGTGGACGGAGAAGACCCGTGCGATCTTCTCGATCGGCGAGATCCCCGACCAATACCCCGATACCCCAGCACCCCAAGACCCCCTCCCCGGCGTCACCGACGTGATCCTCACCCACCTCCATTTCGACCACGCGGGCGGCGTGTCTCGCTACGGTGAAGGAGGCCTCGAACCGTGCTATCCAGGTGCCCGCCACTTCGTTTCGGCGGCGAACCGTGAGAACGCGAAACACCCGAATGTGCGCGAAAGGGCGAGCTACCTTGCGGAGAACGTCGACATCCTAGACAGGATCGACCTCATCCTGACCGAAGATGGGCAGGAGATCCTCCCCGGCTTGACCGTCCATCGCAGCGACGGCCATACTCGCGGCCTTCATTGGATCGAACTGACCGACGGCGAAACCACGATCGCCTACCCCGCCGATCTCATCCCCACCTCGAAGCACCTGCCGGTCCCGTACGTGATGGGTTACGACATGTGCGCGGAGCGGTCGATGGAGGAGAAGCGGAGCTTTCTGGAGCAAGCCGTCGCCGGTCGCTGGATCGTCGTTTTCGAGCACGATCCGGATCTCGCGGCGGCGCGGCTCGCCTTCGACGAGCGGGGCCGCGCGATCGTCGGGGAGAGAATCGAAGCCATATAGAGGGCGGTTTCATTGCATCTCTGAACGAAGCGCGAGTGGAGCGGGTGCCGCAAGGAAGAACCTCGGATTCCGTGCGCGGGCGGCGGAATCCGAGGTCCTTCGCTTCGAACCTCGCCCGGCTCGGTTCTCCGCTCAGGATGACGCGATCTGCTCGCCTGTGAACGACAATCGGGGCTCTAGCGTCGATCAACAGCGCGGGAGGTGTCCTCTCCCATCGTTGGCCCGGAGCCACGGGCCGGCGCCTCAGTTCTTCGCCAGCGCCTTCTTTGCATCCGCGATCTGGGCCAGCAGTGGCTCGGCTCCATCATAGCCCTGCACCGCGGAGAGCTGCTTGCCCTGAGGCGAGAAGAAGCGAATGTCTGGAATCGCCGAAACCCCGAATTTCTGGCCGAGCGCCTGGTTCTGGTCCATGTCGATATCGACGAGGACCACGTCCTTGGTGGCGTTCTTGAATTCGGCGGTCGGGAAAACCTCCTGCTTATACATCTGGCAGGGACCGCACCAGGAGGCGTTGAAGTCGACCATCATGAGCTGCCCCGTCTTCTTCGCCTGGGCCGCCGCCTGAGCGAAGTCGGTGTACCACCCGGGCTCGGCGCCGCTCGACGCGCGTGGCCGGCCGAAAATGAAAACGATCGCGGCGAGGCCGATCACGAGGGGGACCGCTGTGCGATAGGTCATGTATCTCAACATACGCGCAATCAAATAGAAGCGTCCCGCCCCAACGACGAGGGGCATTCGCGCCCAAGCGCGGGGTTTTAGGGTAACCCGTGAACTCTGTGAACGCTCGATTTCTTTTCGCCCTCGGCCTCGCTCCCGCGCTCTCCCACGCCCAGATTCCAAGCTCGATGGTCTCGCCGGGCATCGACGACATGAGCCGGGAGTGGTGCTTCCTCGCCAAGACCACCACCGTCATCGGTATGCCCTTCCAGCCCGACGTCACCCAGGTGACCTACGACGGGTCGCTCTACACCGGTAGCGCCGAGCTTTGTTTCTTCTGGGGGCCCGACAAGAAGCCGCTCTTCGCCCGCCAGCGCACCTTCCTCGATGGCTGGATTCCGATGATCGAGTACGGCTGGCGGAGCGGTGGCCTGGACTATCATTACGAGGCCTTCGCGGCGGCGCTGCCGGGAGAGGATGCCTCGAACACGGTCGACTTCGTCCGATTCACGGTGACGAATGGGGGAAGGAGGCCGGAGCGCGCGGTTCTGACTTCGGCTTTTCGCCATCGCGTGCAGGACTACCGGATCGGCGGCATTCCGTTCGATACTCAGTGGACTTATCGGATGGCCGGGGACTCTGCGATCCGAAATGGCAAGCTCGTTTACATGTTTCCGGAGGGCGGTCGTCACTTCGCGCTGCCCGGCAAGCCGTATTCGGGCGAGTTCGAGGGAGGCGTCACGGCGCGGCAGGAGGTCTGCCTCTCCGCCTACGATCGGGTGTTGAAGCCGGGCCAGACTCTGACGCTCGACTTCAAAATGCCCCGCGTGCCGGTGGAGATGCCTCACGCAGAGTCCGCCATGGCCAGGGCGCGAGCCGCGGAATCCGAGGTCCTTCGCCTGCGAGGCTCGTTCCACTCACCTCAGGCTCAGGATGACGGGCGGGTGTTTGGCGTTATGGTTCCGTGGAGTCCGCAGAGGGGGCTGGCGGCGAGAGGATTCGGCCTCTGGCGATGGGCAGAGCAAACCGTGGAGGCGGGCAATTTGCTCAAGATAGGACATCAACTGCTTTCGGGGCCGCCGATTAAGACGAGGCTGGGTGGTTCTTGTGAGCTTCCGGAACCTCCATCCCCCTTGCCCCCTTCCTCCTCCGGCGCACGAGCCATCGCCGCAAGAGGAAGGGGAAGTCTCCCGCCTGGACCTCGGATCACACCCGCCTTCCTCGACAAGCTCCGCGTTGCCTCCTACGACGCGATGCGGGCGAAGACGATTGCCTACTGGAAGCAGGCCGTCCTCGGCAACACCGAGTTCGACATTCCGGAACCGCGGGTGCAGAACACCCTGCGCGCGAGCCTCGTCCACATGATGCTCGCCACCCGCACGCGCGGCGGCAAGCGCTTCCAGACCGACGGCCTGCCCTATCCCGACCTTTTCCTCTCCTCCTTCATGCAGTCGCAGATGGCCTATGACTTCCTCGGCCGGCCCTACGATTACGAGCAGTCGATCGACCAGGTCCTCGCTCGCCAGAACCCGGACGGCATTTTCATGGACACGAGCCTGCCCCAGAACGGGCAGCCGCTCATCGCCGCCCACGGCCAGACGCTGTTTGGGCTCTGCAACCACTACCTCGTCACCGGCCACGCCGCCTACGCAAGGAAGGTGTGGCCGGCGATCGTGCGCGGCGTCGCTTGGATCGCTCGCGAGCATGCGAGGGATGAGTACGGGTTGATGCCGCCCTCCTGGCCCTACGACGCGGAGATGATCAAGGGGCGGTACACCTCGCACAACCTGTGGTGCCTGCTCGCCGTGCGGGTCGCGGTGAGGATGGCGCGTGAGCTTGGCGAGACCGATCTCGCCCGGCAGTGGACGGCGCTCGATTCCTCCTACACGCATTCGGTGGTGGTGGCGTTACGGGCGAGCGCGCGACCCGATGATTCGGTGCCGACCGGGCTCTACAAGTACGTGACCGGCGAAGCCGCCCGCGCCGGGTTCAAGGAATATCAGACCGACCAGGACTGGGAGAACATCCTCCTCGCCGCGCCGACCGAGGCGCTCGCCGCCAGCGATCCGCTCGTGAAGGGCACGGTCGACCGCATGCATCGGATGAAGTTCCGGGAGGGCGTGATGACCTACCGGGACGGGCAGCACATCCACCAATACGTCACCGCGAACGTGGTCGAGCAGGAGATGGCGATGGACGACCAGTGGCAGGCGCTGTGCGACTACTACCACATGATCCTCCACAACGGGCCGACGGGGGAGGGGTTCGAGAACTTGGTCGAGCCGTGGACGCGGCAGGTGGCCGACTACTGCCCGCCACCCCACGCCTGGGCGGCGACGAAGATGGCTCTCCTGACGCGCGAGATGCTGCTGGTCGAGCGGGGCGGGCGGGCGGGGATGGATCAGAGCCGGCGCGACCTCCATCTCTTCTCCTTGCTTTCTCCGGCCTGGGTGAAGCCCGGGCAGTCGGTGGGCTTCCGCAACGTGCCTTGCGAGATGGGGCATCTCTCTGCCCGGCTGACGTTTACGCGGGCCGGGGCCGATCTGGCGCTGTCGCCTCGCTGGACCTGGGCGCCGAGGGACCTTGTCGTGCATATTCCCTACTTCGTGCGGCTGACCGGCTGCTCGTCGGACGGGCTGGTCTCGTTCGACGCTCATCGGATTCTCTTGAAGCCGGGCGCGCGGTGGTTGCGGATCCGGTGGTCGGTTCTGGCTTCGGCGTCCGACGGCACGATCCAGAAGATCTTGCTCGCCTACCGGCGGGAGCCGGACTTCCGACTGGAGAACGGCAACGCGATCATCACTCCCGGCCGGGAGGGCTCGCTGACGGCGGAGGAGAAGCGCATCCCTCCCGCGCCGCTGACCTTCGCGACGGTGTTGAAGGCTTACCGGATCGAGTATGCGCGGCGGTTCCGGATGTATCTGGCAGCGGGCGGTCGGCCGGTCCCGGTCGAGCCTCCGGCGATGATTCGACCGTGACCCTGTAGACGACGATATGCCTTGCAGGAGTTGCATCGGTGCGAAGGACAAGATTGCCGCACCACGTGACTGTGACCCCCTGGCTGGGCAAAGCGAACTTCCCCAGCATTCGTCCGTCCCTCCCGTCGAGGACCTGGTTTCCGACGATCACGTTGGAGCCGATCCATCGAGGACTGCGTTCCTGCCTATCCGAGGTGCCGGCGATGGACCAGGACACCCTTCCGTCCGGTCGCAGACAGCAAAGCGTGTTGAACTTCCAGTTGCCCAGCGGATCACGATAGCCCCGCTCCCCGAGCACTCCGCTGCTGCCGATATCCGACACCCAGTCCAGCCGGCACTTCACCGATTTGAGCCGGCTCGTATAGAGTCCCGCAAATCCGGTGAAGCGTCCTGACCCGTCTGAGTCCAGGAGCGCAAAATCGCCCTCGTCCGGATTGCCGATGATTCTGTAGAAGCCGTGCCACGGATGCAGAGCGACGACGCGAGAGGGCGTGGAAGCGCCAGCCCTGTATTCGACCAAGTGGTTCGTATCGCCGGCAGCAACGTGCGCAAACCAGCAGAGCCGACGCTGCGGACTATCCCAGATGAGCGCGTTCTCGACTCCGACCGGCCCAGGATCCGAAGCGACCTGCCTGCCGGTAAGGGTGTCGAATTGATCGCCGTGGGAATAGGGGCTCGTCTGGGTCTGGCCGACGCGATGGGTCCCACTGGGGATACGGACGGACGCGACAAGCCGAAGAGAACGGGCGTCGTACGTCGCAACGGTCTGCGTCCTCCCATCGCTTGGGCCATAGGTCGTCAGCCAGTTTCTGCCAGAGTCGATATCGTCTTCCCCGAACTCGCCGTGAGCCAGGAAAACGAGACGGCGGCGGTCCAGGTCGACGACGTACGAGCCGCCACCCTCTCCGCCTAGGGTCAGCGGGATCGCTCGCATCGACGAAGGCTCGTAGGAACCGGGCGCAAGCCGAGTGACCCTTGATCGTGCCGGGAGCGTGATGCGCCAAATCTCCCTCAGATCTACACGGCTGTGGGTAATCGCAATTGCCGCTGCCACAGTGATCATTTGTTTATGTACGACGTCTCGTATTCCGTGCTGCAACGGCCACTTGTGCTGCCGTATTCTGGGCAGCTCCTCGGCGAGGTGCCACGAGGCATGGAGCCGACGAGTTTCAGGACGGCAACCCATCACGCGAGGTCGCAAGTGAGACAGCGCGACAGGTCGCGCAGGACAAGGCGGCGCTTGCGCGCCGCACTCCACCAAGCCTATTTCGAGAGGCTGTCGATGGCGGCACGAGCCGTGCCCATGATGCCGTTCGGGGCGTGGGTCGAGATCGGTTTCAGGATGGCGATGGCGTCCTTGTCGCCAAGCTCGGCGAGAGACTGGATCGCCGCCCCCCGCGCGCCGTAGGAGGTCTCGCGGGCTACCTTGACGAGAGCGTCGAAGACGTCCTTGCCCCCCTTCACCCGTCCCAAGACCTGAATCGCGGTCACCCGCAGTGGCTCGCTGT
>DATJYD010000087.1:0-3276 GCA_035499755.1 Fimbriimonadaceae bacterium | reverse complement strand
CGGCTGAGATTCCCGGTAGAGCGCGATAACGACACGCCAACCGGCGCTTCTTTCGCGATTGCGATCGTGAGCTTGGGAGTTCCGGGCGTGTGCCGATGCTCGCGGTTCGCACGCGGCTGTCACAGGTCCTCACCCGAGTCTAGCGCGAGCGGACAAGTGAGGGTTAGAATGCAGTTCATGGAGTCGGTTCGGACGGCGAACCTGCGCGCGCAGGGGTTTATCGTCATCATCGCCGCGATGGCGGTGGGAGCCGCGCTCATTTACGAAGCCCGCGCCCCTCTCGATGTCGAGCAGACGATGCGGATCCTCCTCGGCCAGTCGCTGGCGTTCCTTGCCGGCCTCCTCGCTCGCCGCGGTGTCATTTACGCCTACCTTCGGAGCGGACATCGCTGGCCGGTTGCGATCGCCGCCGACCTTCTCGCGCTCGCGGGGTGTTACTGGGGCTACCGCTTTCTCATGCATGTGGACCGCATCCACGTGATGTCCGCGGCCGGGGCCGCGATGTTTGTTTGCGGCGGGCTTTACGGTCACTTTCTGGGGCTGATTCGGGCCGCCAGGCAAGATGCGATCATCGCGGCCCAAGCTCAGAGGATCGCCGAACTGGAATCGAAGTTAAGCCGATGAGATGCCGTCCGCTCTCCGTCGCAGCCCTTCCCGTCCTCGTGGGACTCGCGTCGCTGAATGGCTTCCTAAGACCGGCTACCCATCGGTTAGCGGGACCGCGCTCCTCGCGATTCGCCTGGCCGACGCCATTCTCACCGACTCATCCACAACGCTTACCGGCGCCACGTCAACGGCGATTGACCGAGCTTCCTAATTGAGCGGAATGCGCATCGGACACTAGAAGTGATCCAACGTCACGCCCTGGGTCTCGGGTTCCCATTACGAGCCGCGAAGGTCCGGCTTACCTGAAGCCACTCCCTTCTACCCGCCCCTAAGCCTGGTGAGACAACCAGAACCATCCCGCAAGAGCCTGACGTTTGACAAATTGAAGCGTAGCGGTCGTCTCCTATCTAAAGCTCGGTCGGCAACGCCCCAACACTCCAACACTCCAAAACTCCAAAACTCCAATACCTCAATACCCCAATACCCCAACACCCCAACTCCCCAACGCCCCAACGCCGTTCGGGTCGGGGACGGGAGACTAATCGGCAGCAGGCTTGGAGCCGCCGGGAATCGGCTTGGCATTCTGTGCGGGAATGAAGTGCATCTTGTATTCCTTCGCGATCAAGTAAACGATAAACAGGTCGAATCCGGCGAAGGCGTAATCGAGAAACTGGCCGGTCATAACCCCGCGCGACAGCTCTAACAAAGCGAAGAGGCTGAGAACCGCGAATAGCCCGAGATAGCCCCACCGCTGTTCTTTAAACACGGCGGCGATCAGCACGACTTTCGCCACGCCATGAAAGATCAGGTAAATGGCGCCCATCGTCGTGGCGTGCTGGAGCGCCACGGCGGCGGCATGCTCGAAGTGCGCGGCGGTATGGTGCTTGGCCTCCATCGCCAGCTCGTGCTGGAGAAGGAACGAGATCAGCCGACTCACCTGGAACGGCATCAAGAGCAGGATGCCCGCAAGAGACTCGAGGATGGCGTCGAGACCCTTGATGATCAGGCTGATGCGGAAGATGATGTCGGTCACGTGTCGATCCTTAATACCTCAGGAGCGCGGCGAAGCCTCGCGGAGTTGCTGCGAATAGGCTGTCCGGCCCCCGGGTTTCGGTGCTACAATCGCGGCATGAACGCTGGAGCCAAGCTTCTTCTCGCTTCCTTGTTTGTGACGGCGCTGACCGCCTGCAGCAACAACAACCCTCCGACGGCCGACAATGGCTCGTCGGCGCCGAACGGAACCAACGTGTCGAACACTACGGGGTCGACGAATCCTCAGGGCACGCCCAGCCAGATCCCGACGAAGCCAGGCACGCCGGTGGCTCCCCCGTCCCAGCGTCCTCCGAAGGGCGGCCCGAAGCCCCTCGTCTTCTTCTCGCAGGCGAACAGCCAGGACCCTTGGCGGCAGGTTTTCGACGCCGAGATCAAGGAAGCCGCGGCGCGGCACGCGAACGATTTCACCTTTGAAGAGCAGCAAGCGAACGACTCTGCGGATACCCAGATCACTCAGATTAACACCGAGATGATCAAGAAGCCGGCGGTCATGCTCGTCAGTCCCGCCACGATCGCCGTTCGATCCGCCATCGAGGAAGCGCACAAACAGGGGGTCAAGGTCATCCTGCTCGACCGTAGCGTGCCCGGCAACGGCTGGGACTGCTACGTGGGGGGCGACAATAACGCGATCGGTTACGAAGCCGGCCAGGAAATGGGCAAGCTTCTGAACGGCAAAGGAACCGTGCTCATGATCCAGGGCATCGCCGACGCGCCTCCGACCAAGGATCGCGCCGCCGGATTCACTCGGGCGATACAGGCCAATTTCCCCGGAATCAAGGTCATCCCCGGCGACAACTGCGACTACCAGAGGGCCAAGGCCGAGACTTACATGGAGAACTACCTCCAAGGTCGTCGGCCTGCGTTCGACGCGATTTACGCGCACAACGACGAGATGGCGATCGGCGCTTACATGGCGCTTCAGGCGGCCCACGCGCCCAAGAAGATCATCGTCAGCATCGACGGCTGCCAGCAGGAGGTCGTCAACATGATCAAGGAAGGCAAGCTCGACGCCAGCTTCTGCTATCCGGACCCGGGTCCCAAAGGCATCGACATCGCCTTCGACATGCTAAACGGGCAGTTGCCGGCGAAGAAGGTGAACCTCTCGACGCAGATCATCACGAAGGAAACCGCGGATGCCTACGTAAAGGCGCATCCGGATCTGGCGAAGTAGGCCCATCCTCGCCCGGCTTGGACGGACCCGCTTGCGCGAGCCTCACAGGCGAAGGACCCGCTTTTAGTCCGATATCTTAGTGGCAGGGCTTGCCCTGCGATCCTGCCATGCAACGTCGGGTTACGACACTGACCCCATCGCGCCAAAACTGACCGAAACACGATCATCTGCCGCCGAGACCGGTCAGCGTCACGCCTTCGATGAAATAGCGCTGGGCGAAGAAGAAGAGGGCGAGGACCGGGGCGATGCACATCGTGGTGAAGGCGGTCAAGTAGCCGGGCTCGTCGGACCGGGCGCTCGAATAAAGCTGCACCGCGTAGGAGATCGTCATGTGCTCGGGCGAGTTGATGTAGATCAGGGGGTCGAGGAAGTTGTTCCACCCTCCCACGAACGTGAAGATCGCGATCACCGCCAAGGCCGGCTTGATCTGCGGCATCATAACCGAC
>DATJYD010000086.1:0-3114 GCA_035499755.1 Fimbriimonadaceae bacterium | reverse complement strand
GCTGAAGATCTGGTCGTCCGAGATGTGCGGTCCCTGTTCGCCCGGTGATGGCCACCAAGCTGAGTACTGCGGATCGTTGTCGGAGCACTTCTTGATCGCGTGGAGGATCGCTTTGCGCACGTCGTGAGCCTCGTTTTGAGGCATTGAGTTGAACATCGTGTTGAGGGTCAGCATTTCGGCGCTGTTAAGCGTGTGGTCCATGATGAACCAGAGCTTGTCCGCCGTCCGGTTGCCTGTCATGCGGCGCATATGCCACGGCCCGCTGTTGATCGTCGCATTGTACTGAGGCGTCACGCCGTTGTCTTGGCCGAAGGCCAGGCCGCTCAAGCAGACCACAGCCAAGGCGCTGATCGCTATTCTCTTCATTGCAAACTCCTTTCTTGAATCTCATCGCGGAATGCAAAATCATTCCTTACCTATGGGATTGCATTGAAGCCAAACTTGTTTCTCTTTCAATTGGCTTGCCGAAGCTCGGCAGCCCGGCGAGCGCATTTCGCAGATGCGCGATCCAGCGGGTGCCGACAATGGAAGTGTGGGACTGGCGAAGGCGGCTTTGCGGAAGGACGCGTGGAAGCTATTTGAGGCGGGGGTCTCCGTCGAAGATAGCGATCTCGACGATTACCTCGATCGCATTCTCCACCTGTGCGTCGAGTGGTTCGGAGCGACCGGCGCCTCGATCTTTCTCCGCGACGGCGCGTCAGACCGGTTCATGCTCGCCGCCCAAGCCGGCTCCGATTCGAACATTCCCAGTTACGCCACGATCACGGCGGGCCTCGGGATCGCGGGCATGAGCATCGAATCCGGTGAGCCCCTTCTCATCAGCGATCCGCTTCGCCATCCGCTTCTCGCCGGGCGTGTCAATACCCACCACGTAAACCTGAAGAGCTCGATCGTCGTCCCCTTGCTCGCGGTCGGCGAGGGCGGGATCGGCGTCCTGAATCTCTCCCGCAACACGGCAGCCCAGGAGTTCGATCGGAGCGACTTGAAGCGAGTCGCGGCGCTCGCTCAGCACATCTCGCTCGCGGTCAGCAATGCCCGCCTTTTCGCAAGCCTCAACGAGTCTCGGAAGGCCGAGGCGGCGGCTAGGTCGAAACTCGAGAGCGTCGTCCAGAGCCTCGGCGTCGCCGTATTCGTCTTCGATTCGCGCCGCCGGATCACCGACTCCAACCGCAAGGCTCACGAACTCCTCGGGACCGCCCAAGTCCGGTGGCAAGAGGCGCTCGATCAGGTTTCGCCCGAACTAACCGTCTCCCTGACCGACGCTCTTGGGAAAGCGAAGAGCTCATCGTACGTGCGGGCGCGGGTAAGCGATCAAAAGCAGGATCGCACCTGGTCGGTCGTGTGCACTCCGATTCCCGGAGGGGGTACGACCGCGGTGATCGAGGAGACGACGCAGCACGAACGGCGGCATCGGGAAATGGCGCGCCTGGCTCGGCTCGCCGAAATCGGGCAGATGACGGCGGCGATCGCCCACGAGATCCGCAATCCACTGACCGGGATCCGAAGCGCGGCCCAGATCATCGTCAGTTCTCCCGAACACGCGGCGGAGTTCGGCGGAATGATCGAGGAAGAGGTAATGAAGCTGAACGACATCTGCGAGGAGTTCCTCGAATTCTCGCGTCCGCTTCAGCTTCGACGCCGCGACTTCGACCTGTACGAGCTTGCCCGGAGGCTCGCGGAGCGACACTGCGACGAATTCGCGGCCAAAGGTGTGCGTCTCGAGGTTGAGATCGACGGCGAGAAACCGACAATTAACGCAGACGCCGTCCGCTTGGAGCAGGTCATGCTCAATCTCATGCTGAATGCGATGCAGGCCTGTGAGCCGGGTGGCGAGGTGCGCGTGACGGTCCGAAAGGGTGGTTTCAGCGTCACCGATACAGGGAAAGGGATGCAGGAAGCGGATCTACAGAAGCTCTTCACTCCGTTCTTCACGACCAAGCCGCACGGAACCGGGCTCGGGCTCTGCAACGTGCGCAAGATCGTCGACGCGCACGAGGGCAAGCTGCAGGTCCGTTCAAAGCCAAACTCGGGCTCGGTCTTCGACATCGAGATCGGGGGCGCGGCATGAAGGCGAAAAAGCGCGTTCTCATCGTCGACGACGAACCGAATATCCGCCGCATTCTGCAGGTTGCCTTTGAGAAGGCCGGGTACTTCCCGTTCGTCGCCGAGGACGCGTACCGGGCGATGGAAATCGTTCAGGCCGAGTCGATCGACTGCGTCGTGACCGACGTGACCATGCCGGGCAAGACGGGATACGAACTGCTCCACGACCTCAAGAGCTACAGGGAAGAGCTGCCCGTTGTCGTGATGACGGCGTTCGGCACGATTCCGCAGGCGATCCAAGCGATCCGGGACGGGGCTTTTGAGTATGTGACGAAGCCATTCGATCTCGAATCACTCAAGAAGGTAGTCGAATCGTCGCTGGAATGGCCGGGGGAGACGCCGGCGCGTGGCAGGCGTAACCCGGGCAAGGGTAAAGGGACTGGGAGCTTTCTCGCCGAATCGCCGGCGATGCAGGAGGTTCTTGCGACCGTCCAGCAGGTCGCCGATTCGCGTGCGACGGTTCTCGTGACAGGCGAAAGCGGGGTCGGCAAAGAAGTCGTGGCCAAGGCTTTGCACGCCTTTTCGTCTCGCGCTGCCAATCCCTTTGTCGCCGTATCTTGCGCCGCCCTGCCGGAGACCCTGCTGGAGAGCGAGTTGTTCGGCTACGAAAAGGGCGCGTTCACGGGTGCTCAGGGGGCAAAGGCGGGACGCTTCGAAATCGCCAACACCGGAACTCTGTTCTTGGACGAGATCGGGGACATCCCGATGTCGGTGCAGGTCAAGCTGCTTCGTGTGCTGCAGGAGCGCGAATTCGAACGGCTCGGCTCGAACAAGCCGACCCGCGTCGATGTGCGCCTCGTGACGGCGACGAACCGCCCGCTCCAGGAAGCCGTCGACCAAGGCACGTTCCGTCTCGATCTGCTTTACCGGCTTCAGGTCGTCGAGATCAACATCCCGCCGTTACGAGAGCGATTGGAGGACATCGAACCCCTCGCCAACCTGTTTCTTGGTAAGTATGCGGAGGAGAACGGGCGATCGGCGCTCCATGTCGGCTCGGCGGCTCGCGACCTG
>DATJYD010000085.1:0-2400 GCA_035499755.1 Fimbriimonadaceae bacterium | reverse complement strand
CTTCTTAGAAACTGCAATCCCGGCTTCGATTCCGGGCCTCCATTTCTGAAGCGCGCGCGATGGCTCCGCCCGCTTCTCGCCCAAGGTCTTCCCCGCGCGACGGGCAAGATGCACGAGCGGATCCTCGGGGAACTGCAGGAGTGCGAGACGACGATCGAAAAGGCGGGCGGGTAGCCAGGCTCTAGGGGCCGCTCTCCGTAGCTGGAGAACAGAGGATGACGCCGGGGGCGGACGGAAAGAACACATTCCCCGCGGACTCCAGGCCAATCCTGCCTAGACGTCCCGAGAGGTGGCCCGCGTGACGGATCACTGACCATCGAACTCGCCGGCCCGGGTGGATAACTTGTTGATAACCCTCGTATTAACGCTGTTGCGCTAAACGGAGAGTTTGCAAGAGAACTCGAGCAAACTGGAGCATTCAAAGCTTATTTGCCGGTAAAATGCTGGGAACGGCACTTGACGGGCGCTGGCCACCTGGTAAGACTAGTCACTACGCCTTGCGGCAGCGGCGCCGTGCGATTTTCAGAGAGGTCCCATTTGCCCATCCTCGCCACCAGCAGGCCTATGAACAGCATCGAAGCGTCCGAAGAGACGCGTGCGGATTCGCCCCGCACGTTCGGCTCGCTCGCGGTTCTTCCTTCGAACGTCGGCGCGGTCGAGACGGCCCTCCACTTCGCTTCCGGATTGAACGCCTTTACCGCGATCGTCGGCCCGAGCGGCTGGGGCAAAACCCACATCCTCGAATGCGTTTCCGAGAAGCTCTCGCAGCGATGGCGCCCGGTTCCCCTTGTCATGTCGGCGACCGAATGGCTGGCCGGCGGCCACTCCGGCGACCCCTCGCTGCCCCTCCTTCTCGACGACGTTCAGGAGCTGACCTCCCGGCCCCGCAGCCGAATCCAACTGCGGCTTGGCCTCGAAAGGCGCGTCCGCTCCGGCCGCCCCACCATGCTCGCCTTTACCGCCGCGAAGAAGACGCGCCACCTGAGCGCGATCCTTCCCTGCGCGAAGGACTGGATGATCGGAGCCGTCTCCGAGCCCGCCCCGAGCGAGCGGATGCTGATCATCGCGCAACTCGCGGACGCCCAGGGACTCAGCCTTTCGAGCTCGCTTACCCGCGTTATTGCGCACAAGATGCGGGGAAACGGCAGAACCTTGGTGGGAGCGCTACGCCGCCTCCGCCTCCACGGCCCCCTTTGGAACGATGTCAGCGGCACGTTGAAGGCCTGCGGCCTCCTCGAACCGTTCTTCGCCGACAGCGGAAGCTGGGATCTTCGGGGACACGTCCTCTCGGTCGCCCGCGGCTTCGACGCTTCGCGCTTCGGCGTGCCGATTTCCGACCTCGTCGCCTTTACCATGCTCCGCGAGGCCGCCCTCAGTGAAGTGGATGTCGCTCGGTCCCTTTCGATCGAGCCCGGCGAAGCCTATGCCCGGTGCGCGCGCTTTGAACGGCAATACAAAACGTCCGAAAACGCGCTGTTCGCCGTCCGCTGTTTCGCGGAATCTGTGGTCGAAGGACTCATCTCGGACTAAAACTGGCAATTGTGACGTTCGTATATCCGCAGCCGGTTGGTTACGATTGCATGTGGTGAATCCATGCCCATCGCGGCCCATGGATAGGCGAACCTGAATGCAGTCACTCGAGGCCCTGAATCTTATTCCCGTCTGGGTCAATCCCGAGCATCTGGCGGCAACGGCGAGAATCATCCTCACCGGCCACCGCCTGAAGGCGCTCGGCGTTCTCGAGGGCTCAGACCTCGTCGGCGTCGTCACCGAGCCGCTCCTGCGCGTCGAAAAGGCCGACCTGAAGGTGCGCGACGTAATGGAGAGAGCCGACGTCGTCGTCGACATCTCGACGCCTCTGCGGCATTTGGCCGAGACGTTCTGGAAGGAAGACCTCGACTTTATCCCCGTGCTCGAAGGCGATCGATTTCGAGGAGTCGCCACCCCGAACATGCTGCTGCGCGAAATGGCTCGCTCCTGGGATCCCTTGACCGGCCTCTCCTGGAGCGACCGGCTCCGCGAATGGGGCGTCGAGAATCTGAAGCAGGGCCGCGAAATCACGATTCTCTTCGTCGACCTCGACGAGTTCGGCAGCTACAACAAGAAGTACGGGCACATCGTCGGCGACCGGGTTCTCCAGAAGGTCGCCGATATGATCGAGGAACGGACCGATCGCTCGCGCGACCTCCTCGTACGGTACGGCGGCGACGAATTCGCGGTTGGCACCATTCGCGACCAAGGAGAGGCGCTCGAACTCGCGAGATCCCTTCATGAAGGCATGTCGAGAATCCGGGTGTCGGGCAGCGACGAATCGGTCACCTTCAGCATCGGCGTTCAGGGCGGGAAGCGCACGAAAGAGCGGGAGAACGTTCATTACGCGGCCACCCTGGACAACCTGAT
>DATJYD010000084.1:0-3448 GCA_035499755.1 Fimbriimonadaceae bacterium | reverse complement strand
CGGGATCGGCGGTCGGGGTGTGACCCGGATATTAACCCGGAATGGGCTGCTGAACCGAAGTCCGGAGGAGTTTCTCAGCCTTTCCGCTGAGGCGTACCGGGAGGAATACAAGCTGACCGCGAAGGCCGCGACCCGGCTTGCCTACGGCGGAATTGATCAGCTCAAAGCGACCGAGGAGTTGGAAAAGCGGTTGGGCGGGCTTGGGGTGATGCTCGTCACGTCGGCGGATGCAAACTACCCGGCCCTGGTCGAGGAGATGGATCCCGATCCGCCCGGCGTCCTCTTTCTTTACGGCAACCAGAAGCTGCTGGAGGGAAAGACCTTCTCGGTCCTCAGTTCGAGAAATGCCCGGCCTGCCGACCTGGATCTGATCGAGCGGCTGACCGAGGAAGGAGTGCTGAGTTCGGAGATCCTGGTGGCTGGGCACGATCGCCCCGAGTACCAGCGGGCGGCGGTGGTGCCGCTGAGATGGGGCGCGCCCCGGATTCTCTGTCTCGATCGCGGCTTGTTCAAGGTCCTTGGAGAGGATCTGAAGGACGAGGCTTTTCGGGCGGCGCGGCTCTGGCGGTATCAGTTCGACCCGCGTACGGACTTGGTGGTGTCGCCTTTCCGGCCGGAGGCCGACTTCGTCGGCGTGAACAATCAGGTTCGCGACCGGCTCGTCGGCTGCCTCTCGCGCCGGATCGATTTCGTTCATATGAGCGAGGGCGGGAATATGTCGAAGATCGCCCGGATGGCGCTAAAGGCGCGGCGCGAGGTGCGTGTGTCAGACCGGATCGTCGGCTACCGTCGCTGGGTCGAGGCGGGGGCAACCTCAATCTAGCGTTGCAGAAGTCTCTGCGGATCGTTCTCACGCAGTGTCCGCAGTGGTTTCGCTGTGTCCGCAGGGTCAGATCTTACGCCAAGAGGAAAAGCCTCCAAAGCCGGAAGGGATGGGCTTGGACTATTGCGATAGCCCAGCTGATCCACCTCAAAGCACTCGTCCTCTCGAATCTACGAAGAGGCCCTCGGCACAGATTGGCGCTACGGATCGATCTCGAACTTCTTCTTCCAATAACCGACTTTCTCGGCGAGATCGGGATACCGAACCTCGTGGCCGTCCACGAAGGCGTAGGGTTTTGGGCGCGTGGGCGGGGTCGTGAAGCTGGCTCGCCAGTATTTCGGTCACCTCGTATTGAACGCGCGGGTCCATCCAATCCAGCAACTGGGCGAACCGCCCTTGCTGCCTGGCGTCCATCAGCGCCCCCCGATGTTCCATCCAATAGATGGCCAGGATGGGATTCGTGGCTGTGAGAAGGTCTCGCAGCACATCGTCCTCGTCCTCCTGATCCTTGGCGTTGAATTCGATCGTGACGTCCTCCAGATTCGTCACTAGGCCCCAATAGGCGGAGGCTTCATCGTCCGCGTAAGCCGATGGGTCTCGGAGGAGCGGCCGAAGGGAGGCGAAATAGCCCTCGAGGGCGCCGGGGATGCGCCACCGGAGCAGCAACTCCCATAGCCTCGATCGCTCAATCTTAGAGTTTGCCCGATCGAGTTTGCTTCTGAGGTAGGTGACGAGAGGGCCTGGCGGGCATTTGAAGATTGGGGCCCCCCACGGAGGACCCCAGTCCCTGGGCCGGGGGCCGTCCTTCGTCCAGTCTGGATGAGCTCGACAAATGAGCTTGACGATGCCGTAGTAGCTTTCTTCGTCGGCGGGATTGAGACAATCCAGAATCGCCGCCGTGGCGAGGTCGGCGCCCGCGAAACCAGTGGGAAGCTTCTCAGCCTTGGTGCGAAGCAAGAGAAGGGCGGCCTCATTGTCCCCGGGATCGGAACGAACGATCACGGCTCTTGTGCGCTGCTAAGATCGGGCATGCGTATGCCCGCGATGGCGCTCCCGCTATCGAACACCAGGTCGCCTCGATCATCCTTGGACCTCGACAGCAGGAGATAGCTGACTCCTCGCTCGATCGGCCCAGGTGGCGCGTAGAACATCAGCTTCAGTTGGCCCCCCGCTACTGGGCCGCCACGATGGTCGACCAGCTTGGCGGACGCCACCGAACACGGCCAGGACGAAGTCCCATCGATCGGCTGAGCGAGTGGCCGCGACGCCTCGACCGGCTCGCGATCGAAGGTCACGATCGAGACCTTGCACCGATCCAGAGCGCCGCGGTCGATGGCCTCATACCACGGCATGAAGAGAAGCGCCGCCAGCGCGAACAGGTTTGCCAACATCTTGCTTAGGCCTTCTTGTGCTTCACGTGTGCCACCGTTCCTAGTCCACCAGGGAGGCCTGGTGTAAACGTGATGTCCCATGTACCGACGTCGATTCCGCTCGAGGACTTTCTGCTATGCGGGGCATGCGGGGATTCTTGCCGCAATGTCAGCAATAAACTCGACCGCCGGCAATGCGAAGAGGGAACGAATTCGGCTTCGGCGGGACGACCGAGGTGTGGACGCCACCCTCAGGTGAGAGTCAGGGAGAAGGCGGCGATTGTGCCTGCCGAGTTCGTCACCACGACCATGTCGAGGTCCTGGCCCCCCATCACGGCGTGGTAGTGGCGCTGCTCCAGCCCTTGCTTGCTTTCGATCTTGACGAGGGTGAAGGACTCGACTGGTCCGAGTGCGCCGAGGTCCTGTCGAAGCTGGCGCGCGAATCCCGGGAATAGGCGCGCCTTCATTTCGCTCGTGAACAGGTCCTCGTTCGCGTTCCCAGCCGCGAAGCTTTCGAGAAGGGCCTTGTCGGCCTTGGTCCGGCTCGGATCGGGATCGGAAATCGCTTTGTAGACCACCTTCAGAGACGGATCGACCTCCACGACGACCGCGCGGCTGATTTGAACGGCGATGCCGGGGAAGGCGTTGCAGAGGACGATCACCGTCAACTGCTTCGAGGGTACGCGGAGAATGTCGCCGTTGAAGCCATTGATCGCGCCGGCGTGCTCGATGATCGGCAAATGGTTCAACTGCCCAAGCGCCCAGCCGAAACCGTAGGGCTCCTCCCGGCCGTTGGCGAGCTTCGCGGGAGTCCAGGCCAGTTTCCAGAGGCTCTGTTTGACGGGCTTGTCTGTGTAAAGCGCGGCATCCCATTTCGCGAGATCGCCGACCGTCGAGACCATCGCGCCGGCGGCGAAGGGCCAGCCCATGTCGATGTAACCTGTGTTCAGAGGCGAGGCGTTGGGCCCGGCTTCGTAGCCCCGCGCGCGGTGCGGGATGACCGCCCTCCAGTCGTTGACCGCGGTGTGGGTCATGGCGAGTGGCCGGCAGATTCGTTCCTGCAGGTTCTCCGCGAAGCTCTTGCCGGTCAGCTTCTCGATCAGCAGTCCGAGGATGAAGTAGCCGGAGTTGTCGTATTTCCAATCCGAGCCGGGGGCGAAATCCAACGGGAGCTTGCCAACCAGATCGAGGAAGCCCCTGGGGCCGGGCGGCTCGCGCATCTCGGGGTAGAACGCCAGCGCGTCGGTGTAGGCTT
>DATJYD010000083.1:0-3438 GCA_035499755.1 Fimbriimonadaceae bacterium | reverse complement strand
GGAAACCCGCCCTCGCCCTATGGGTGCCGGGACCAGCTCCTGCTAATGTCGATGAAGGCCGGCCGTATCCGTCGCTTCGCCACCCGGGGGGAGTGGATGGACGTAATGTGGAACCCGAACGGCGGCGACCTGCTAGCCGTCGAGACGTCGGCCGAGCCGATTCCGGACTGGATGGGTAACGACACGCTTTGGCTGCTCGGTTCAGGGAATGCGAGACGGAAGGTCGTTGCCTTGGACGAGCCGTCCTACCACTGCGGGTTTTCGGGGTCTGGGAATGCGATTCTCTACACGACCACAGATCACGATGACGCCGTATGGATATGGAAACCGGGCTTTCGAAAACCAAGAAAGCTGTTCGACGAGGCGGGCGCCCACTTCTCCTGGTTTGCGGTTTCGCCCGACGACCGCATCATCGCTGTGCTCGTCGGAGAGGGCGACGCGGCGAATATCCAGTTCCGACGCTTCAGGGATGGGACCATCATGGGTAGCGCGCACTATGGGCCGGAGGTGGCGTATACAAGCATCGTTAGCATGGTCTGGAGCTCCGACAGCCGCTGCCTATGCTGCACGGAGGGGTCGGGCGCGGTCGCGAAGGTCTGGGTGTACACGGCCGACGCGAAATTGGCGGTCTCCCGGATTGCCCTGCCCAACGCCGTTGTAACGGGCTGGATTCCTTCCCGGAAGACCTTCGTCCTATCGAGCGGCGACGGCTTCTTCGTTTCGCTATGGCTGCTCTCCGTCGAAACGAAGAAGCTGAGCCTCCTCTTCAGACATCCAAACATGGTGGAAGCCGTGCACGTGCCCTAGAGAGAGTAGTCCGCAAGCGGAGCCACCAATCCTCCGCCGCTCCACGAATGAGCATAACTCACGCCAAGGGGCAAAGAACGCAAAGCCGCAGAGGGCGTGGGGTTGAGTCTTGCAGTTGGCTCAGCTGAACGACTCAACGCCTAGAACTCCCCAACAACGCAACGCTCAACGCCCCAACGCCTCACACAATCGACAGGCTATGGTAGGCGAAGAGGACCAGAACGCTGATCGCGGTCGTCACGAGGGTTGTGATAATCCCGACCCTCAGGAAAGCCCAGAAGGAGAGCGGGTGTTCCCGCCTCGCCTGCTGGGCGACGATGAGGTTGGCCACGCTTCCCAGGATCGTGAGGTTGCCGGCGAAGGTGCTCGAGCTGGCGAGCGCGAGCCACAGGAGCGGGGCGTGAGGGGCGTCCGACATCCATGGCCGGATGAGCATCACGAAGGGCACGTTGCTGAACAAATTGCTTCCCAGCAGCGAGGCGAGGGAAAAACCGGTCAACTCGCCAAGGCTTCCGCCGTTTCGCGTCACGACCGGCACGTATCGGCCAATCAGGAACGACTCCGACTTGGTGACGCCATGAACGACGACGAAGAGGCCGGCAAAGAAGAGGAGCAGGGGCCAATCGATCGCGGCGAAGGTCTCGGCCGATTCGCGGTTCGCCCAGACGAGGATGACGACGGCGGCGGCGAGCGCGGCCATATCCATCGGCGCGCCCAAGAGCAGGGCAACGACAAGGCCGGATAGGACGCAGAGCGTCTTGATCGCGACCCTTCGATCGAGGCGTCCGGAAGGCGCGATTCCGTCCGCCTGTTGCCAGGGCGCCCCCCTCAGTTGCTTGCGATAAATCCAGTCGACGATCAGCCCGTTGGCGAGGAGGCACAGTATTCCGATCGGCGCCATCCGGACGGCGAAGGCGGACCAGGTCCAACCCGACGATTGGCCGATCAGCATGTTCTGGGGGTTGCCGGTCAGGGTCATGACCGAGCCGACGTTGCTGCTCGTGGCGAGTCCGATCAAATACGGCTCCGCAGGCAAGCGCTTTTTGGCGACGATTGCGAGCACCATCGGCGTCATGAGAAGGCAAACCGTATCGTTCACGAAGAGGGCCGATAAAACCCCGGCGGAAGCGCAAACCGCGAATAAGAGCTGGCGGGGGTTATGGCTGAGCGCAACGAGCCGAACCGCCAGGCGCTCCAGCAGCCCGGATGCACTCGCGTAGTGGATCACCACCATCATCCCGAACAGGAGGGCCAGCGTGCCGAAGTCGATGGCGGCGACCGCCTCTTTGCGGGTCAGGACGCCGGTGAGGACCATGAGAACCGCGCCGATCAGGCCGGCAGCCGGCCGGTCGAGCTTGCGAGGCGAGTTCTCGCCCGCGAGAATAATCGCGTAGACGAGCACGAAAACGCCAAGCGCCCAGCCTTGCCCTCCCATAAGTTATCCAGACTTTCAGTTGGACTATTCTGGCAAAGAGGTGGGTTTCAGGATGACAAGGTGGAGCAGGGACTAGCTGGCTTTCTTCGTCTCGAAGATCGGCTCGTACTCGTTTGCCGGCCTTAGGATTGCGCCCGCGATGAGTTCCGAGCCGTTGCGGCCTTGGTGGGGGGCGCAGGCTTCGCCGATGTCGACCGCGATGCCCGCCGTCGCGGCGACGCGATTCGCCAACCAGGACGAGATCTTGTTGAGAAGCCGCTGCCGGACCAGGGCAACGTTGTGGCCGGTTGAGGGCAGGATCATCCCGAAGCCGGTCTTCCCGTACCGCGCGACGACGTCCAGCCGCCGCACGTTCGACCGAAAGAACTCGGCCGCATCGGCCATGAAGTCGGTTACGCTCTGCTCGCCATAGAACGAGCGCATGCCGTCCAGCCCCTTGAAGTTGACGATCACGAGGGCGACTTGGCCGTTGTTGGCGGAGGATCGGTGGATCTCCTCCTCCAGCCGAGAGCGGAAGTAGGCGTCGGTGTAGGCGCCGGTCTCGGCGTCGATGATGTCGTAATCGATCGCCGAAGACTGCCGCCTCAAGACGCGGTCCCTCTCTTCTTCATTGCTCAGGATCTTTCTGAGCTTCGCCAGCGATTGACGGAGGATGTGGCTGACGTAGTTGCAAGAGATGCCGAGGCGAGCCGCGATCTCGGTCTGGTTCATCGAATCGAAATGGAAGTGAAGCAAGACCTGGCGCTCGAGGTCTCGGAGCTGCTTCATCGCATGCTCGAGAACAACCCGGTCCTCGACCGTAAGCTGTTCAGGGCAGAATTGGGCGGAGTCGAGCTTCTCGACTTCGCTGGAACCATCGTCGTCGCCTTGGGCGGCCTGGTCGAGAGAGGCGACGCGGAGCATTTCTTGAGTCTGAAAAACTTCCTTGACGGCCGTCTCACTGACGCCGATCTCATCGGCGATCTCGCGCTCGGTCGGATTGCGGCCGAGGGTCTGCTGGAGGACCTGGCAAGCCTTGTTGACCCGGTGCCGAAGCTCCTGGAGCCAGGCCGGATGCCGGATCGTCTGAGCCCGATCGCGGAGATAGTGCTTGATTTCGCCCGCGACGAGATAGGTTGAATAGGTGTTGAAGCGGACTCCGGCTTCGGGATCGAACTTGGTCAAGGCGTTCAGGAGGCCGATGAAGCCAACCTGGA
>DATJYD010000082.1:0-3329 GCA_035499755.1 Fimbriimonadaceae bacterium | reverse complement strand
GACGGTCTTTGTTAAATCGTGATGCGGAGCGAGAAAAATAGACTGTGAAGAACCGATGGCTCATGCTGGTCTGCTTCGTCGGAGCCACCTTGGCGGGGTGTGCCGGGGGTGGAACCGCAGGTCCTCCGCCCGTTCCGATCGTCGGCCATTTTCTCGGCACCTGGGACCAGCCGTTCACGGGAGACCATGGAACGCTCGACTGGACGGTTTCCTCGACAGGGGACTTGACCGGGACGGTGATCGACACCCAAGACGGTTCCGGCGTAATGGATGAATCGACGGTCTTGAGAGCCGGCTCCTGCAGCGCCCAACTGCTGTTTCCCGAAAAACAGATCATAAAGAAGTGGTCCGGACGTCTCACCCTAAGCGGAAACGCCCTGACCGGCACGCTAGCTCAAGATGGTGGCGACATTACGATCCCAACCAACGTGACCCTGCAAGCCGAATAGCATCGTCTCCGAGGGCGGTAATCGCCCTGGGAGTTGAGGACTGCTTCAACCCCTACCCACGTAACCTGCCCTTCCAGACAGGGGCAGGTCACTCTGGGAAGGTCGCAATCAGAGATTAACACGGCGTTCGGGGTTCGGGCCTTGGGCGCTCATGAGATCGAGCCAAGCTAGCGGATAAAGTGGATCTCCACGATCCGGCCGTCGACGAAGAGGAGGAGGCAGTTGAGCTTGGGCTTGCCCTTGGCGATCTCCCTGGCTTCCTCGAAGGTCTTGCCGACGATGTCGCCACTCAGCCCGGCGAGCAGGCCCATGTAGGTCGTCGCGTCATCGGGGGAAGGGAAGCAGGCGAGCCCGTTGAGGTCCGTCCCGTCCGGCGCCGTCGCGTTGTTCGCGGCATACTTGTCGCCTCCGACGGAGATGAGAAAGAGCTTGTCGGGAAAGCCGCCGAAGCCGCCGAGCTCTTCTTCGATCAGGGTGATTCCGGCGGGGCGTTCCGTTTGCTGCAGCACGCCCTATTTTGGAAGTCGAGGTCTGGGTTTTGAAATGACCCAACCCAGAATTCCAATCCGAAATCACAAAATGCAGATTCCCGAATCCACAATAGACCGTGCCTAACCGCCTCGCCTCCGAATCCTCCCCTTATCTCCTCCAGCACAAGGACAATCCGGTGGATTGGTATCCCTGGGGCGAGGAGGCTTTCGCCCGGGCGCAGGCGGAGGACAAACCGGTCCTCCTGAGCGTCGGGTATTCGAGCTGTCACTGGTGCCATGTCATGGCCCACGAGTCGTTCGAGAGCGAGGAGGTCGCCCGCGTGCTCAACGAGTCGTTCGTGAGCGTGAAGGTGGATCGTGAGGAGCGGCCGGACGTGGACGAGGCGTACATGACGGCGGTTCAGCTTTCGAGCGGTCGCGGCGGATGGCCGATGACGGTTTTCCTGACTCCGGATAAGAAGCCGTTTTTCGCCGGCACCTATTTTCCGCGCGAAGATCGCGGCGGGCATCCGGGCTTTCTCACGATCTGCCGCCAGATCGCTCTGCTGTGGCGCACGAAGCGGGCGGAGATCGGGGCGAATGCGGAGGAGTTCGCGCTCGGCCTTGCCCAGACGATCGGCCGCAAACCGCCCGCGACCTTCGCCAAGTTCGACGAGGCGTTTATCGCGAACGCGGTTCGGGCCCTGGCGGCGGACTTCGACGAGGTGAACGGAGGCTTCGGAGGAGCGCCCAAGTTCCCACCCCATACGGCGATCGACTTCCTCCTCCGCTACTCACGGCGCGAGGCCGCTCCCCGCGAGTTGCGCGAGAAAGCCCTGGAGATGGCCCTCTTCACCCTCGAGAAGATGGCCCTCGGCGGCATCCACGACCACGTCGGAGGCGGCTTCCACCGGTATTCGACCGATGCGGAATGGCATCTCCCGCATTTTGAGAAGATGCTCTACGACAACGCCCTGATGCTGGGCAACCTCTTCGAAGCCCAGTATCCTGTCGGAACTCGGCTGCTTTGGCTTCTGGTCGAACAGTTTGGAATCGAGCCCCAGGAGTATGGAATCAGTTCCGGCCCTTGTTCCGAGATGCGAAGCCGGCTCTTCGACGCCGCCAGGGACGACACAATTCGGTGGATCTTGCGTGAGATGACCGCGCCCGAAGGCTACTTTTACTCGGCGCAAGACGCCGACAGCGAGGGAGAGGAAGGCAAATACTACACTTGGACGATCCAGGAACTCCGGAACCTGCTATCAGACCGGGCCGAAGGAGTGGTCGACGCCTACGGGCTCCTCAAAGAAGGCAACTTCCGCGACGAAGCCAGCGGCCGCAGATCAGGGGCCAATGTGCTTCACATGCGACCCCCGGCCTGGGGAGGAGGCTCTCGCCCTGCGCCCGACCTCACCGGCGAACTCGAAGTGATGCGGGCGGCCCGGGAACGCCGGCCCGCGCCGATGCTCGACGACAAGTGCGTTGTTTCCTGGAATGGACTCATGATTTCGGCCTGGAAAGGCGCCCACGCGGCAGACTCCGTGCTAGATCGACTTGGACCGGATGGGTTTGTGCCGCATGTGATCTCGGAGGCTGCGGGCCCTGGATTCCTTGAGGACTATGCGTCACTCGGAGTCGGCCTTTACTCGTTGGCAGATTGGCAGCAGCGTCTAGAAGAGCAAAACCGTGCTCTCGAGCCGGAGTTCCAAGCCCAACCAATCGGAAAGCGCACGTCCGCGGAGTACCGCGCGGCGGCGGAGTCGCTGACCCGCCGCATGATCGAGCTTTTCTGGGACGAGGAGGAAGGCGGCTTCTTTTCGACCTCGAAAGAGCACGAGGAGCTGTTCGGCCGTTCCAAGCCCGTCTTCGACTCCCCCACGCCCAGCGGCAACGCCCTCGCCCTCCGCTGCCTCATCGAGATCGGCGACTACGATCGAGCCTGGAAACTGGTGAACAGCCTCTTAGGCTGGATGGAGCGCGCGCCGACCGCGACGGAAGCCCTTTACGCAGCCGCAATGGAGCTGCTCGACCGAACGGATCGGCGGGTAGTCCCGAAGCGAGAGGACCGCACGGATCTGACCGAAGTTGTGGCCGCCCTCGAACCGGGGGCGGTCGTCATCCAAATTCCCCCGGGCCTGCATATCAACGGCCACCGGCCCCCCGCGAAATGGCTCGTGCCGACGGAGCTTCGATTCGACGGGATAGAAGCGGCGATCGACTATCCGGACGGCGACGAGTATCGCGGCGAGGTGCGCATTCCGTTCAGGATTCGGCTCCCGGAAGGAGTGGCGAGATGCGAGTTCGAGGTCCGCGTGAACTTCCAGGCCTGCACGGACACCGAGTGCCAATTGCCGGCCGAGATCGTCCTAACCGGGGACGCCGAGGCCGAGAGCCCTGGCGCGTGACGGCG
>DATJYD010000081.1:0-3976 GCA_035499755.1 Fimbriimonadaceae bacterium | reverse complement strand
ACAACGGCAAGCAGTACTACCGGGTGAATGCCGCGCTGAGCCTCAACACGGATCTCGCCCCCTACATCATGCAGGTATTCGATCTTAAGCCGGAAGACACCAATCTCAAGGCGATTCCGCTGAAGCTGAAGCAGAGCATCGACTTCGATCTGGACATGGCCACACGGCGGACGGTTTCGGCGGTTTCGACGACGGAAGGCGGCTTCACGGTGTCGGTGACCAGCGTGCAAGAAGCGGCCGAGGAGCAGAAGATCTCGGGCCAGACGGAGATGCGCCTGCTTTCGGCCGGTATCGCGGCAACGCCGATCAAGCCTCAGCCCAAGCATGGTGGCGGCCACGGTAAGTAGCTGAGGGGAGCGCAAACGCGACCTATCCTAGCGCCAATGGGTCCGGGCTCGCAGGCGCGGACCCCTTCAGATCCGTTATAACGAGGGTGGGCTTAAGCTCGGATGAAAATCATCTTCGCGCCCTTGGGGGCGCTGTCGTCGGCGTTGGGCACCATGATCATCTTCTTTCCATCCGCCGAAAGGGTGAGCGTGTTCTTCTTGCCTTTCGGATCGATGGTCGTGACGGATCGGCCTTGCTGGCTCCATTTTCCGTCTTCGTTCTGAGTTTGGGATTTTCCTTGGAACGTCGCCGTCATCGTGAAGTGGTAGGTCTTGTTGGCCTTCAGGGAGAGCGTGACCTTCGATCCGGCCAGGATCTTCTTCATCATGTCGACTTGCATCTTCTCGTTCGCATCCTTCGGCTTGACCGCGCTTAGATCCATCTTTCCGGTCCAGGTTCCGGCGGCATTCTGGGCATTGGCGAGGGCACAGATCACGACGGCGAACAAGACCGCCGTCGTTCTGATCAGGTTCTTTGATTTCATGTTGTTCTTGGGCACGGCTTCGCGTGTCATAGGTTAGTACGTCGGTCGATTCCACAAAGAACCTCAACCCAGCCAAACTCGCGAGCGTGATAATAGATGTAGATGTATGAGCTCTTGCTCTTGGTAGGCGGCATCGGCTTCCTCGCAATGGCCCTCCTCGGCATGACCCACGGGTCCGGAGGCGGACACCATGGACACCTTGGGGGCCACGCTCCGCCGTTGGGTCACGGCCACGCGCCGGCGATCGGCCATGGGCATGGAGGGCACATCGTCAGGGCGGGCCATGGGCCGCGGCTCGCCGGAAGCCTGAAGAACAAGGCAAGCGGGCTGATGATCCTCCTTTCTCCGATGGATCTCTTCGCCATGGCCTTTGGAGCCGGCGCGGCTGGGGTCTTGTTGAAGGGCGTTCTTGGTCCCGGTCTCCTTGTCTGGGCGGCCGTGGCCGGCGCGCTTGCGTTCGAGTTCCTCTTCCTCAAGCCGCTCTTCGCGTTCGCACTGAGGTTCGCATCCAAGCCGAGTGAGGGGCTCGAAGGCACTGTCGCTCTCCAAGGCAAGGCGATCACGAAGTTCGACGCGGACGGCAACGGACTCATCCAACTGACTCTCGATGGGCAGATCGTGCAACTCTTGGCAAGCCTCAGTCGAGCCGAGCAGGAACTCGGGGAAGATATAGCCAAGGGCGACGATGTCACCGTTCTCGAAGTGGATGCGAAGCGGAACCGCTGCCTCGTTTCCAAGCTGCCGCCCCACCGCAACCCGTGATTGGGCGATACCGTACTACCCCTAAGGAACTGATAATGGACCAACTAGCAGGCACAGGAATCAACTCGATCCTCGCGATCGCGGTCATTCTCGTCATATGCATCCTGGCTGTCTCGATCTTCGTCTCGCGCATTCTGCGGACGGTCGAGGCAGGAACGATCCGGCTCGTGAGCTGGATGGGTGGCGATCCCAGGGTGTACAAAGGACCGGGGAAGTCCAAGGAGATTCCCCTGTTCACCACGGGTACGACGATTCCTTCGAAGGCGATCAACATCGATCTCGACATCGCCGACCAGACCGCCGACGTCGATCGGAACGGTCAGCCAAGGCCGATCAAAGTCCGCGTCCTCGCAAGCGCGATCGTAAGCGTCGGGGAGAGCAACGAGTCGGTCAGGACCGCGGCGAACCGGTTTTTCTCCCTTCCGGAGGCCATGCAGACATCGACCCTAACCGACCTCTTGACGTCGACTGGCCGACGCGCGATCAACCTGCTGCATCACGACGAGCTGTTCAACGCCAAGGCGAGCTTCCCGGTCGATGCCGGTGAGACGAATCTTCCCGTGAAGCCGCTGCAGAGCGCGGTCGCCGTCAATTCGGACGACGACGACCGGCTCGCGATCATCATCAAGAATTCCTGCTCGAGAGAGCTTCAGGATCTTGGACTCGTCTTCAATTCGCTGAACATCAAGAGCGTGCAGAGCGACGTCGCCGAAGCGAGACGCCGCCAGTCGGCGGTCGAGGCGAAGGCGAACGCCGACATCGTCCAGGCGGATCAGGAGCGCCGCGCTCGCGAAGCACAACTGGCCGCGGAACAGGCGGTCAACGACAAGCAGCGCGATCTCGATCAACGCAAGGCCCAGAACGCCGCCGTAATCGCGGAGGCGGAAGCGATCAAGCAGGATGCTTTGGCCAAGCAGCGAGAGGCCGAGCTTAAGGCAACTCAGATCGCGCAGGCATCCGCGGACGCCGAGAAGCTGAAAGTGACGGTGGAAGCGCAGGCCGATGCCGAGGCGATCAAGCTGCGCAAGGTCGCGGCCGCCCAAGCCGACGCGATCCGCGAAGTCAACACCGCGATCGCCGAAGGTGGCGACTCGTACCTGGCTCTTCGCCAGCTCGAAATGCTGCCTCAGATCGCGCCGGTGATCGCCAACGCGCTGGCTGAAGCGCGGCTCGTCAACATCTCGAGCGACGGCCGGAGCGCCGCCGGAGGCGCCACGGACCAGATCACATCGGTGATCCAGACGGTTCTCGCGGCTCAGCTCGTGAATACGGCGATCCGCACCGACGGTCAAGGATCGAACGGTTCGAAGACCGCGGACCGGCCGATCCCGGTAACCTCTCAGATTCCTCCGCCGCAACGGACCGAAGAGACGCCTCCGCGGTCGCCTGTGGAGACGCGGATCATCCCGCCTCCAAAGCGGCAGTAAAAGTCAGCAGGGCGTGAGGGGTTGAGGCTTGTCGCTCGTCGGCACAACTCTATCACTCCCAATCTACGGCCATGCGCGCGAACTTCATGTTGTTGGCGGAATACGCCGGTCAGATCAAACACGGCGGGCCGACGATCAGCAATGTGTTCCGGCTGCACCACGTGTCGTCATTCCCGGCGCCGTTCGAAGCCTACGTCGCGCTGGAGCTTGAGATCGAGCCGCATGAGATCGGCCGCCATGAGCTGCAGCTCCGCATCATCGACGAAGACGGAGTCAGCCTGCGCGAGGCTGAGCTCGTCGCCGAGTTTCGCGCCCGGCCCAGGTTCGGCCCTAACTACGTCTATGCGACGCCGCGGCTATCCACGCTCGTCCAACGCCCGGGAATGCACCGCCTCGACCTCGTTTACCGCGGCGAGGTGATCGCCGAACGCACGTTCGAAGTCATCGGTCCTCAATAGAGGCTTACTCCTCGTTGGACGCTGCCGTCGCCGTGGGCGGCTCGGATTTGAAGCTCTCTCGCAGCTTGGCGTCGATCTCGGAGAGGAGGTCGCCGTTCTCCTCCAGGTAGGTGCGCGCGTTGTCGCGGCCCTGTCCGAGGCGGATTTCGCCGTAGTTGTAGTACGTCCCAGACCGGGTGACGATGCCCTTGTTGGTGGCGATGTCAAGAACATCGCCAGCCTTGCTGATGCCCTTGCCGAAGATCATGTCGAACTCGGCGGTGCGGAAGGGCGGGGCGAGCTTGTTCTTGACGATCTTGACCTTCGTGCGCGCGCCGGTCTGCTCAACGCCGGTTTTGATCGCGTCGCCTCGGCGCACTTCGAGCCTGACGGAGGCCCAGAATTTGAGCGCGCGGCCGCCGGGCGTGGTCTCCGGGTTGCCGTACATGACGCCGATCTTCTCCCGAAGTTGGTTAATG
>DATJYD010000080.1:0-7155 GCA_035499755.1 Fimbriimonadaceae bacterium | reverse complement strand
GCCGACCTTACTGGGTTAGCGCGGCAGCCTTATGAACGAACTGGACGACGCGCTTTTTCAGATCCGTGACCGTCATGCCCTGACGCAGGTCGATCACGGTGCGGAGGGTGACGTAGTTGTTTCCTCCCAACGTCGCGCTCGCCCAGTCGAGATGCTTCAATTGATCTTGCATCTTGGAATCCGCGAACTTGGGACTCTGCGAAATCACATCCACGTCGACCTTGAAGGGATCGACGACGCCATTCTCGATCACACCCCTAAACTGGACCCACTGCTTGTCCACCGTCGCGTCGAGCCACCAGGTGAAGCTGTTGCCGGCCGAGGTCGGGCGCTCCCAGTTCCAGCTCTTCAACAAATAAGAAAAGTCCTCGCGCAGTGCTTGGTTGATCACCGCATGCTCGTCGAGCGGGGGCGAATCCGGTGTCGCCCAGGAGTCGATGATCTTCCAGCTTCCGGTCGGAAGAAAGGTCTGCATGCGCCCGATGTAGCTCCAATAACCCTCGAGATCGCCCTTCAACCGATCCTCGTTGAACCCCGGATCGAGCTGAATCGTCTTGCGAGCCGAGAGCGTGCGGTCGAGATAGCTGGTGAAGATGATCCCGCTCTCGTTCGCTTCGGAAGCGCGCTCGTTGAGGGCATCGGCATTGATCGGCTGGGTTAGTTGGTAGCGCCGGGTGAGTTGTAATGCGTAGGGATGCAGCTTGCTATCAGCGCCGGGCCGCTCCTCGATGCTGGCGTTGACACGAATACCCTTCTTGGTCAAGATGACCGCTTGCATCTCGGCCGGGCTCGTCTCGGTTTTGTAGCCGAGCTTTTTCAGGATCGCAAGAATCCCATCCGAAGTTGACGAGTTGTCTTGAACTCGATCTCCCGAGGCAGTGACGGCTAGGCAAAGGCTAAGCATCGTAAAAACGAGTAAGGTCGCGATCCTCATGATTGATCTGACGACTGAGCCGATGGAGGCGTTTTGCGAGGATTTGTTGCAACACCTGGCCCGTATCGGAACTTGAGTTTGGCGCGTATGAACGGGCTCAGATCAAAGAAGAACTATAACTTCGTCTACATCTCGGGAGTAGAATGCGGTATGCCTCAGGACAAGATCGTCGTCGTCGGCGCCCGCGAGAACAACCTGAAGAACGTCACGGTCGAGATCCCGCGAGACAAGCTCGTGGTGATCACCGGGCTGTCCGGCTCCGGCAAGTCGTCGCTCGCATTCGACACGATCTACGCGGAGGGGCAGCGGCGGTACGTGGAGTCGCTCAGCGCCTACGCTCGGCAGTTCCTTGGGCAGATGGATAAGCCCGACGTCGACCACATCGAAGGCCTGTCGCCGGCCGTATCAATCGACCAGAAGAGCGCCTCGAAGAACCCGCGTTCGACCGTCGGCACGGTCACCGAGATCTACGACTACCTGCGCATTCTCTACGCGCGGGCCGGCGTGCCTTACTGCCCGAACGGCCACGGCCCGATCGAGCGGCAGTCCACCGATCAGATCGTGGACGTCGCGAAGGAGCTTCCGGAGGGGACGAGACTGCAGATTCTCGCGCCGGTCGTGCGGGGGAGAAAGGGCGAATACAAGTCGGTGCTGCAGGAGATCAACAAGGCCGGCTACGTGCGCGTTCGGGTCGATGGGCAGATGTACGAAGTAACGGACGACATTCCGATGGACCGCTACAAGCAGCACACAATCGAGGTGATCGTCGACCGCCTGGTCGTGAAGGAGGGGATCGAGAGGAGGCTGACGGATTCGATCGAGGCGGCGCTGAAGATGGGGAAGGGCCTCGTGACGTTGAGCTACGACGGTGCCTCGCGCGAGGGGCAGGGGCAGGATGCCCCCGCTACCCATCGGCTGGAAGCCGATGCTACCGGGGAAGTCGTGGATGTGCTGTTCTCCGAGTCCTACTCCTGCCCGGAGTGCGGCTTCTCGATGTCCGACCTCGAACCGCGCATGTTCTCCTTCAACTCGCCCTACGGCGCGTGCCCCGAATGCACCGGACTGGGAACCAAGACCGAGTTCGATCCGGATCTGATTTGCCCCGATCCCAACAAGCCCCTGCGCAACGGCGCGATTCTGCCCTTTGTCTACAAGTCGGGTGAGGTCAAGGAGTGGTGGCCGGAGATGCTCGACGCGGTCGGACGGGCCGTGGGCTTCGACGCCAGTCGGCCGGTCAAGGAGATCCCAGAGAAAGGGATGAACGCCGTTTGGTATGGGCTGAGCGAGCCGATCACCGTCCACATGCGCTATGGGCGAGGGGAGCGCAAGTTCAACACGCGCTGGGAAGGCGTGCTCGCTTCGCTCAAGAAGCGCTACGAGCAGACGGACAGCGAATGGGTGAAGAACGATCTTCAGCAGTACATGTCGACGAAGCCATGCCCGGTTTGCCAGGGCCGACGTCTGAAGCCGGAAGTGCTGGCGGTCAAACTGGCGGGTCGCGACATTTCGACCGTCACGAATCTCTCGGTCGAGGATTGCCTTGCCTTCTTCTCGGGGTTGGCGAAGAAGCTCACAAAACGGCAACTTGCGATCGCGGAACGCGCGGTCAAGGAGATTCTGGAGAGGCTGCGGTTCTTGGAGAACGTCGGCCTGGGTTATCTCACGCTGGATCGCAACGCGCGGACCTTGGCGGGCGGGGAGGCCCAGCGCATCCGGCTCGCGACCCAGATCGGCTCGGGCCTGATGGGTTGCCTCTATATCCTCGACGAGCCTTCGATCGGGCTCCATCAGCGCGACAACCGAAAGCTGATCGAGACCCTCTTGAGACTGCGCGATCTCGGCAATACGGTAATCGTGGTCGAGCACGACGAGGAGACGATGCTCTCCGCCGATTGGCTGATCGAGCTTGGCCCCGGTGCGGGCGAGCACGGCGGGAAGGTCGTCGCCGAGGGGACGGTCGAGGAGTTCCTCAGGAGCGGATGCGAGACCGCGCAATATCTGAACGGAGAGAAGGAGATCGAGGTGCCGCTGGCGCGACGCCAGCCGCGGACGCCTTCGCCCGTGTAGCTTTGGAACGTCCTCCAGAGCGGCAGCTGAGTTCGGAGTTTGGGATCACGTTGCGCGGAGCGCCTTGAAGTGCGCGCAGGGGAGCTGCCGCCTTTCGGAGCTTGTGGAACCACCTCTTGCGCTGCGCGGACACGAGCGGACCTGAGACGGCAGTGCGGCCGTTCGGAGCCTACAAGCCATAACGATCATATCGCAAAACCTCAGCTCGCAGGCATGAGGTCTGGCGAATCGCGCGAGTACAACTCCTGTATAGCGAAATAAGGACAGCATTGGGCAACGCGCACGAGAAATACTGGGACATGGAGTCGATGCCCGTCTCAGAATTCAAGGCGAAATGCCTGCAGGTGGTCGGGGACATCCAGCGGACCGGCAGTCCGCTTCTACTCACCCTGAAGGGCGTACCGGCCGCGATCATCCTTCCCGCCGCCGCCTTCTTCCAGCCCTCCCGTTATTTGCCTGTCGGAGCGATCCCTCGCGAGATCGCCTGCCCTCCGCGCGAGGAGTGGGAACTGGTCTCATAACCCAGCCGCCGGCCGTAAATGGATGAGAACCCGGCGGCCTGCCACCTCGACGCGGCCGGTCACTCCGGTCAATGTGATGCCGGGCAGTGCCACACTCGCGTCCTTCAACTCCCCTGGTCTTAGGTCCGGCGCCGTCGTCAGTTGGAAGTGGATCGCCTTGGCCTTCGTATCCTGCATCACCGGCCGGGGCCCGTCCTCCGTGAAATTGAGCCCGTTCACGATGCCCCGGATCGGCAGCAAGCGATAGATCGTGCGATTCTCGTCAACGCGTAGGATCCCAAAGGGAGTGAAGCCAAAGCCAACCCGCGGCTTCTCCAGCTCCGAGTAATCCAACACGAGTTCTCCGGGGGATCGGTCGAAGGCCGAGACCTGGCTGGCGACATAAGCCTCGCCGTCTCGGGCAAGTTGGGTCTTTTCGCTCATCAACTGCGCAAACCGTGGGCCGGCTTTCACCTCCGCGAGAGCCGCGGACAGCTCGGCTGGGGTCGCAAGGATTGTGCTCTCGGCAATGCCGGTGAGAGACGTCTGCGGCTCGAAGATCTTGTCGTGCCAGTTCGCTCCCAGCCGGTCGAGCAGAATGCCGATTCCCATGCCGGAGTAGTAGAGCCGGAATCGGACGGGGGAGGCCCCATAGAGGTCGTTGTTCACGGCTTGCGTACCTGACATCGTGCTCTGCATCTGTCGCAGCAGATTCGCGCGCTCTCCATTCAGGTCATCGAAGCCTCTAAAGCCCTGGGCCAGCCACATCTGCCGGCTTGGCCGTCGACCCTGAAGGCTCTTGAGCGTTCGATACTCCACGTATTTCGCGGTCCCTTCATTGAATTCGGTTCCGTCCTCATAGGCTGAACCTTCCTTGTCGAGAGCAGCGCGCCGCCAGTTCCGAACCGCAAGCCATGCGAGGGCGGCTCGGCGCACCTCGGCAGGGCTCTTCGCGAGGGCCGCCTGAGCGAGGAAGTCCGACTCGAGGGCGAATCCGACGTTGTTCTCGACGGAGAGCGAGGGATAGTGCAGGAGAGCCCGTTCGTCACCGCCTTTGTCGGGAGCCTTCGCATGCTGGTAGACGTGGAAGGCCTCGTGGGCGAACATCGTCATCTCGCGGTAGGGATCGGGGAAGAGGCTCTGGGCGATGGTATCGTCCATTCTGTTCGGGTCCGCATTGAGCGCGGGCACGAGCCCCTCGACCCATTGACGCCTCGTCGAGAGAGAATCCGCGACCACCAGCGTCTGGGTTCCGTTCACGTCGACCGCGGTGTTCTGGCCGTCGAAGTCCATCACCGTCTTGCCGTCGCGCAGGTAGATCGGTCCGATCGTGGTTTGAATCGGGCCGGTGTACTTCGTGAATCCGGCGGGCGGCTTGGGGTGGTTGATCAGCAAATCCTCCTTCCCAGGAAAGTAGATGAGGATCGGAGTTCTACGAGCATCCCATCCCGGCCAGACCGGATTGTCGCTGCGTCCGATCACGGACCACACCTCCTGAGCCTCGACGATGAGAAGGGGGTCTACGAAGATGGGTTGGGGAAGGAGGCCGATCATTACGAATCGTAATACCTCAGTTTACGATTCGTAAGTTTCATAATGAGCCATGAATCGCAGACTCTCGGCCCTCGAACTGACTGCTCTGGGCGTGATCCTCAAGCGCGGCCCTTGCAACGCCAATTCCGTGATTCGCGAATTTGCGGATTCTCGGACGCTGGCCTATCGCAGCGGAGCAGGGTGCATCTATCCCCTGCTGAAGAGGCTGGCAGAAGCCGGGCTCCTGCGATGCGCGGGCAAGATGTACACCATCACCGAAGCCGGCACCGCGGCGCTACGGGCCTGGATCAAGCCGCCGTTCGCGCCCTTGGACTTTGCGACGAACCTCGACGAGATCCGGTCCCGCGCCTATTTCTTGAGGGTGCTCAGCCCAGATGAGGTGCGGGAGTTCGCAGCCGAGGCGACCAAGGGGCTGGAGGGCCTCTTGGAGAGCTGCCGCGAGACCCTTCGCGATTACCAGGAGTCGGGCGACCGCTTCAGCGAGTTCGCGATGCTTGGCGCCGTGCGGGAGACGGAGGCGAGGATCGCCTGGCTCCAGGAGCTTCGCGAGGCGGTACCGACGACAGCGTCTTCACCCTCGCACGGCGGTCGGGAGGACATGGTCCGATGATGGGCTCCGAGCCCATCCATGGAAGTATGCTGCGGCAACGTGATCAGGCCCGATAAGCGTCTCCCTCGCGGGCATAGCGAAGAGCAGATCAGAGTGGCTCAGGCCAAGCATCGGCAACGCCTTGTCGAGCACTGGCAAATTCCCGAAGGAGCACGGGTTCTCGAACTGGGGTGCGGGCAAGGAGACACAACGAAAGTCCTGGCGCGAGCGGTAGGACGGGAGGGCCGCGTCTTGGCCATCGATACCGCCGACCCTTCCTATGGAGGTCCGGTGACAATCGGCGAGGCTACCCGGCAAGTGAAGGCTTCTCACGTCGGGGGCAGTATCGAGTTCCGGCTCAGCTTCAACGTTCTCGATCCGGCGGTACGGTTCACTGGGGATGAATTCGATTTCGTCGTGATGGCCCACTCCTCCTGGTATTTCGAATCGCTCGCCCAGCTCGGGGAGACCCTCGAACGGATCAGGCCATGGGCTCGACGGCTTTGCTTTGCGGAGTGGGACCTCCTTCCCAAGTCGCCGGCTCAGACGGCTCATCTACTGGCGGTTCTGATCCAGGGGCAAGTGGAGGGATTCAAGTCCACGAGTCTGGCAAACGTCCGCACGCCTTTTCCCAGGTCCACGGCGATCCGGCTTCTGGCGGAAACCGGGTGGTCGGTCGTGACCGAGGATTGGATTGAGACAACCTGGCTTCAGGACGCCGACTGGGAGATCGCCGCCTGCCTGGCCGGCGCGGTTCGCGAAGCAGACGCGGCGGGAATGCCCGCCAAGTGCGTCGATTTCATCCGAGCGGAGACGGAGGCTCTTTGGGAGATCGCGGCGCCTCTCCACAACCGCCCGTTGCCCTGCTACTCGATCGTCGCGGAGCGGATGTAGTGGGCAATGGCTTCGCCTCGCCAATCGAGCCTGCGATCGGGCAGGGTCCCGTCGAAGTTCCTTGCTACTCCTTAGAACCTGGGCGAAGCCCGGTGGCTTCCGGAGCCGGTTGAATTCGGCGGTCCCGGGGATCGGCACTCTTGATCAGCGCGAATGGCTTTGCAGGCTTTGGAGGTAGCGGTTGATGTCGAGCGCGAGCTGAGCCTGTTGAGACTGGTTGAGCCCGTCACCTAGAAAGAACTTCGTGCCGTCCGCCAGATCGAGCTTCACGATCGAGTAGTGGCCGCCGGGACCCCATTTCGGCCGCGGATCAGTCGAGACCAACGCGCGGCAGTCGGCCGAGAGCCTGACCGAACGCTCACGCGCTCTGCCCCGAAACGTACGTCGGATTAACAAGGCACGGCCGTCCAGCACGACTTCCTCGGTCTGCAATAGCCGGAGCGACATCGACGCGGTCGTCGCCAAGACGATCACGATAAAGGTCGCGAAGACACCGCCCAGGAAGATGTCCTGCCATATGCGGAAGATGACCGCGCAGAGGGTCAGCACAGCGACAACGGCCACTAGCGCAACGAGAGCCGGGAGCGGTGCCGGACGCTGGGTTACAGCATGAAACA
>DATJYD010000079.1:0-3496 GCA_035499755.1 Fimbriimonadaceae bacterium | reverse complement strand
GACCTTCAGGTGCCCCTTCTCCTGGAGGATCTTCAGGAGGGTTCGTACCGCCGTGTTCGAGGGCGGGCGCGGAATCGCCTCGCGCACTTCGGCCGCCGTCGCCTTGCCAACACGGTAGATGACGTCCATGATCTGGCGCTCTCTCCGGCTCAGGTCCTCCGCCCTCGGTTTGGTCATGCCAAGATATTAACACTTCTTCTCTCCAAGCGTATCGATCCGAATCGTAGGACGTCGCTCCGTGCGGCGTATCCTGAGAATGTGATCAGGTTCCCGGCTGCAATCATGTTCGCCGGCCTGATCGCGTCTGTGGCTTCCGCCGCGTCCGATGCGGATTACCGGGCGATTATCGCGCAACCCTCGCGGAGCCGGATCGAAGCGACCTACCAGGCGATCTCCGCACTCGGAAGCCGACTCGCCGGATCGAAAGGGGAAGCGGCGGCTTTCGACTACGCGCAGTTCCGGTTGCAGGCTCTCGGGATGAAGTGCCGACGCGAGCCCTTCGCGGTCACCGTTCCCGACCCGGACGCGACCGCGTCGATGACCGTCGGCGGCCAATCGATCCCGCTGCAGCCTCTCTGGCCGGACCTCGTCAGGACCTCGACCTGCGACCTCAGCGGGCCGATCGTCGACGGCGGCGACGGCAGCCTCGAAGCGCTGAGCCATCGAACGATCCAAGGCTCGATCGTCCTTCTCGACTTCCGGTCCGAGGACCGGTGGACGAATGCGGCGATGCTGGGCGCGAAGGCCATCGTCTTCCGCGGCCTCGGCGACATGTCCCGCTCCGAGGCGGAGGCCAAGTTCGCCGGTTCGCCTCTCGACGTGCCCCGTTTCTTGCTCGAATCTCCGGTTGCGCCGGCCGCCGGCACGACTGCCCACCTGGTCTGCCGCCAAGACTGGGTTGGGCGCACGAGCGCGAATCTGATCGCGTCGCTTCCCGGCAGCGACGGGCGGTTGGCCGATCAGCCGATCGTCATCTGGGCGTACGCGGATTCCATGTCGGTCACTCCCGGCGAGGCGCCGGGTGCGGAGCAATCCAGCGGGCTCGCCGCGCTTCTCGAACTCGCCGAGGTCCTCAGCCAAGAACGGCGCCGGCGGCCAGTGGAGTTCGTGGTTTCCGGGGCCCATTGCCTGGGCCTGCAGGGGGCGCGCGAATACATCTCGAAGCGGTTCGCCTCTCCCCGCCAGACACCGCTCCTCGTTGCCACGCTCGACCTCTCGACGAACTCACGCGGGCTGGGCGTCTTCGGCCGCGGATACGACTACAACTACCGCGACGAGGTTCTCGATTCGGTCATCCCGCTGTGCCGGGTGCTGCGCCACCATGCCGAGCGGCTGACTCCGATTCTCGGCGCCTCCTCGCCCCGCCTCGTGCTGACCGACGGCGTCAACAACTCCGACAACCGGACCTGGCAGAACGATATTCCAGCGAAGGTCGCCTTCGATTGCGAGCCGTTCATGAGCGCGGGCTACAACTCCGTAACCTTCGCCACGATCGACGACGCGCGCGAACGCGTCGACACGCCCGACGACACCCTCGATCACGTGCACGTCGACAACGTGCTGCGCCAAGTGCAGGTTTTGGCGGTGATGTTTAACCACATCCTGAACGACTGGATTTCCCAAGCGGGGGAGGACATTCTGCCCTTGGCGCCGGCCGGGCCGACTCGCATCAGCCAGATCGGCGGCTTCGCCTCTGCCACCGGCTACGTGGCCATTTACGATCCGACCAAGAGCCTGGTCCCCGACCTGCGGGTTCCCGGCAGCCTGGCCGTCGTCCTCAAGAACCGGAAGACGATGATGGGGGTTCGGGGCTCCGAAATTCAGCTCACGACCGGCCCCCAGGCCGAATATCGCTTCGACGGCCTGCCACCCCTCACGGATTACGCGACGCTCTTCAAGCCGGACACCACGATCGTCGCCTATCACGTCGATCCCACGACCGGCCGGATCGACGACGCGCCGGACGAGGGCGCGTTCGGCGCTTCCCAGTTTCCGACCAAGTTCGGGCTCAAGACAAGTTCGCGGAGCTCTCCGATCGTGGTCTTCCCGTGCGTCGAGACCAACCTGTTCGGGCTGGTCGATCCGGAGGACCTGACTCCGTTCACCTCGGCCACCATCCTCGACCCGGTGGGGGGCGGCGAGCCGCGCAACTACGGGCTGGCGCGTTCCGGAGCCGACGAGTCTACTCCCGAGGAAGCGGAACCTTCGGGCGTACTCTTTCTCTCGCCCGGCCAACGCTTCCAGCTTCTGATGGGCTCGGCGCTCGGCGAGAACCGGCTGCTGCTGACCGGGTCGACCCCGCGGAACAAGGCAGGATCCGGCTACGCGTCCGGGGATCCGGCCCTTTCCGACGTTGCGCTGGCGACGGCCCGCGACATCTGGTCCATCAACCAGAGCCGCATCGACGAGTTCAAGCGCTACCGAATCGTGGGGACCTCCGTGATGCAGCTTCACGACAAGGCTTCCGCGGAGATCCAGGCGGCCGAGCAGGCCGAGCGCGACCAGGATTGGGCGGAAATGCAAAGGCACGCGCGCGCCGCCTGGGGCTTCGCCCTCCGCGCCCATCCGATCCTCCAGAACACGGGGAACGACGTCGTGGACGGGGTGATCTTCTATTCGCTGCTCCTCATCCCCTTCAGCGTCTTCTTCGAGCGGCTCGTCTTCGCCTCACGCAACCTCACCAAACAGATCACCGCTACCATTGCCGTCTTCATCGCCGCATTCGGGGTGCTGCGGCTCGTTCATCCCGCGTTCGATATCGTAGCCAGTCCTTCGATGATCTTCGTCGGCTTCGTCATGGGCGCGCTCAGCCTGATCGTCACCGCGTTTATCGTCGGCAAATTCGAGACCGCGATGCGCTCGGTCAAGCAGGCGGCGAGCGGGGTCCGCGAACTGGACATCCGGCGTTCGAACGTCGCGATGGCCGCATTCTCGCTCGGCATTTCGAATCTTCGCCGACGCAAGGCGAGGACTCTGCTCACGACTCTTACCTTGGTCGTGATGACCTTTATCGTCCTGAGCTTCACCTCGATCGTGCCGGAGTTGCAGCTTCAACAGACGGCGAGCCCAAATCCGGCTCGGTACAGCGGACTGCTCCTGCGCAACCCCGGCCTCGACGTGCTGCCGGATAGCGCCTACGAGGCGCTCGCCAACGAGTTCGCGGGGAGGGCCACGGTCTCCCGCCGCGTCTTTTCCAACAACATCGAAAACCTGGGGCAGTCTCAGATGTCGATCCAAAGCGGCAGTCTCTGGGCGGATGCGAGCGCGATGGAAGGCTTCGACCCCGGAGAAGACCGGATCACCCGGCCCCAGGATGCACTGCTGCCCGGGGGACGCTGGTTCCGTCCCGGAGAGCGCGACGCGATCATCTTGCCCGAACCGATCGCAACCAAGTTGAACGTGCGGGCGGGCGGCACCGTGCGGTTCATGGGCGCAAACTACCTGGTCGCGGGGGTTTTCGATCCCGACCGGATGCGCGCGATCAAGGATCTGGACG
>DATJYD010000078.1:0-7347 GCA_035499755.1 Fimbriimonadaceae bacterium | reverse complement strand
ACTCCTGAGGTGTAGTAGCCTTGCCCGTTCGCAATGCGGCGATCGTCGGCGGCCATCCTTCGCCACGAGGCGCCCCCGTCGTCGGACCGGTAGAGGCCAAAGACACCGATCAGGTAGAGGCGCTGCGAGTCGGTTCCTTGGGCAACCGCGATCGTGCATCGGCCATCGATCTCCGGCAACCCGGTCGTCGCGAGCTTCTCCCAATGAAGACCCTGGTCGGTAGATCGGTAGATGTCGGTGCCCGTCGGCACCTTTTCGCCCGGCTTCGCAGGACCCGGCCGAGGCACGCGGCGCTGGCTCAAGGCGAAGACGACGCTCGGCCTGTCGTACGCCCATGCAAGGTGCTGGATGCCAATCTCGTTGTCCACGTAAAGGGTCTTTGCCCAGGTCTTCCCGCCATCCGAACTGCGAAAGACGCCCCTTTGGTCGCTGGGAGCGCCCTCGCCGAGAGCCGCAACGAGGACCGTGTTTGCGTCCCTGGGGTCGACGAGGATCGCCGGGATGATGCTTGTCCCTTCCAGTCCGAGGAGCCTCCACGTAGTTCCGCCATCGTCCGATCGGTAGACGCCGGCGCCCTCGCTGCCGCCGCTGATCTCTCCCGTCCCTGCGTAGACGACCGTGGGATTCGACGGCGCGACCTGGATGGAGCCGATGGAGGATGTCGCCTGGACCGCGTCGAAGACGGGAAACCAGGTCTGGCCGGCGCTCGTCGTCTTCCAGACTCCGCCCTGCGGCAGACCCATGTAATAGACGGCCGGGTTGCCCGGCACTCCCGCGACGGCGGAGACGCGCCCGGCCCGGAACGGGCCGATGTTCCGCCACTTCAGGCCATTCAGGGCTTGGCCCGGCGAGACGGCGACGATCAGCAGGCTAACGGCCGACAGGAATCCGATTCTCTTCATCTTCTTGCAAAACCCGAGTTGGTGACTCGCTCTAAGATAGCGGAAAGGGGCCGAACCGCGCATGGAGGGTTCGCCGCACCGTATGGAGGTTCGGCACGCCCTGAGAGAGTCTCACCGTTCTTTTGTCAGGGTTTCCCTTGACGACCGTGCGCAGGACAGCGAAATCGCTACAAATCGCGGCCTCTGTTAAGGGCATCTAATAAATGTACACGGCATCAAATCAGGGCGGAGTTGCGGCTCTTTCCCGTGACATCGCAGATTTTGTGCTCCATGGAGGATTCCCTATGGAACGGGGCGCCTATAGGACTTTTTTAGGCTGGGCATGCGTTATCGCTGCGGGCTACCTGATGCAGCCTTATCGCGCGGTGATCGTTCGAGGCAACTCGATGACCCCGACCTACCACAATTTCCAACTCCTCATCGCATCGCCCTTGCAGCGACCGCCGAAAGACGGCGACGTGGTGTTGGTGGCCAAGGACGGAGCGACGCTGATCAAGCGGATATCGATGATCAGCGGCGATCCGTATACCCAGCTTTACCTTCCGCACACCGGTGAATGGGTGACCGTGCGAACCGAGGCGGCCCTCAACATCGCCGCGAAGGGCCTGGCGCCCTCGCGCGTCGAGCAAGTCCCTGCCGGCAAAATGTACATCACCGGAGACAACGCGTCCGTCTCCTACGATTCGCGGATGTTCGGCTTCGTCGACACTTCGAGCATCAAGGGCATCGTCGTCGCAAGCCTCTGATCCTGCCGCCAGAGGTAGCGGTCCCTTTGCATTGGGTTTCCTTCGATTGGGTTTGGGGAAAGACGGGGGTTGTGTCGGGAGGAGTTTGCCTAACATGATTGGAAGGCAAGACGCCTTCCCAGTCTCCAAGCCATGCCCTGGGGTCCCTAAGCGCGCGGGGCTGTTTCGACCTCGACGCTCAGACCCCAGGCGCCGCCCAACATCCGAAGATGAGCGACGCCCTATCATGGGAATCACTGCGGGAGACTAGCCTCCCTTTTGAGCTGCCGCCAGCATTTGCTTGGCTTGATCCCGATACTGATCCGCCTCTTTGCCCATGTCGAGCAGAGCCTTCAGATAGGGAATGGCCTCGCTCGGCTTGTTCGCCTGCAGATAGCAGACCGAAATGCTGATTCGAGCATAAGCGGACTGGGTGGGGAATGCCGGATCGATCGCCCTCTTGAAGAAGGGGATGGCCTTGTCCAGATCGCTCGCGTTTTGGTACCCGTCGCCGACCGCGTTATACGCGTCGAGAAGCTTGCCTTTGCTGGATTCCCCTGCGATCTTCGATGCGCGGTCGGTCAACTCGGCCGCCTTGTCGACGTTGCCGGTCGAAGCGTAAACGCCGGCGAGGCCAAGCATGGCGTCGCTGTCGTTGGGATTCGCCGCCAGAGCCGTTTGATACTTCGCTTTGTCGCTGAGAACGGTCGCCGCCTTTTCCATCGAGACCGCGAAGTCCTTCGGCGGGGCGTACCCCACGATCTTGTAGACCAGATTCTCGTTTGAATCGATGAAGAGGATCGTCGGATAGCCGTCGACCTTGAACTTCTTCGCAAGCCGGATGCCATCCGCGTCCTTTTCGGCGTTGAGCTTGATCGGCACGAACTTGGTCGACTCATCGACGACCGCGGGATCGGGATACGTGTCGGCGTCGAGCTTCTTGCACCAGCCGCACCAGTCGGTGTAGAAGTCGATCATGATCAGCTTGCCCGTCGACTTGGACGATTCCTTGGCCGCGGAATACGCCTTGGCCCAGGCGATTCCCGCCGCGTTAGCCCCCGCGACCGCGAAACACAGGAGAAGAACTGCAATAATGCTTCGTTTCATTGGATTGCCTCCTGTCGCATTGTACGTATATCTTGCTCGATTGGTGTCATGGCGTCGGAGGGTCAGCCCGGAGGGAGTAACCTAACGGCGTGTCGGCCGGTCTGGCCAGCGAGTTCAATGGTAGCCATCGTTATTCCGGCCAAGGATGAGGAACAGCGGATACACCGCGTGCTCTTGGCCGCTTTCGAGTCGAAGCTGGCCGACCAGGTTATCGTTGTCAGCGATGGCAGCACCGACCGGACCGCCCAAGTTGCCCGCAAGTACAAGTCGGTGCAGGTCGTCGAGCTTCGCCGCAACCATGGAAAGGGCGGCGCGATGCTGGAAGGGGTCAACGCCACCGAAGCCGACATCATCTGCTTCATCGACGCCGATCTCCTCGGCCTTCGGGGCGAGCACGTCGACGCCATCATCCGCCCCGTTCTGGAAGGCCGCTGCGACATGTGCATTGGCGTCTTTCGAGGCGGCGAGTACTGGAGCGACATGGCCCAGAAGATCTCGCCCTATATCAGCGGCCAGCGGGCCATGCGGCGAGAGCTGATCGAGGGCATCCCCTATCTCGGTGAGCTTCGCATGGGCGTCGAAGTAGCCTTGAAAGCCGAGGCCAAGCGCCGAAAGGCCCGCATTTTGCGGGTCCCGCTGCGAGGAGTCAGCAACTGCTCGAAAGAGAAGAAGCTGGGGCTGGTCAAAGGCACCAGTCAGCGGATGAAGATGTACAAAGAAATGGCGACGGCGATCGTCAAGATCCGGAAGGATCGGCGAAGGACTCGGCGCAAGAGAAAGTAGGGTGCACCTAGCCCGATTGCCGGTCCCCAGCCGGCCTTCGCTGAGCCCCCAGAGGATCGGATCATGACTCTGATCGCTCTTGCCTGCCTCGCGCTTTCAAGGGACGCCCTGTCCGCGACGTATCTCGACGCCGCCCGCGTGCTCGTCGTCTACAACGGCGCGAGCCCTCAGGGCCGCGAAATCGCGGCTTACTATGCCGAACGCCGGCGAGTTCCCGCGTCGAACGTGCTGAGAATCACGTGCCCGGACGGCGAGGAGGTTTCCGAAGCGAGCTTCCGCGCCTCGATCCAAGCGCCGATCCAAAGGGAGCTTCGCAAGAATCGGAACCCAATCGACTTCATCGTCCTCACCAAGGGAGTTCCGATCCGCCTTCAGGACGAAGAAGGCTATTCCGTCGACGCCTGGGTCATGGCCGGAAACCTGCCGATCCCGCCGATCCGGCGCGTGACGAGCGACGATCTCACCCGCTGTCTCAACCCCTACTTCCGCTCGACGCTCCCATTTTCAAGCCGCCGGTTCGGCTTCCGTCTCGTGACCAGGCTCGACGGCTATACCGTGGCCGACTGCAAAGCCCTCGTCGACCGCTCCTTGGAAGCGAGACCGGAAAAGGGTCCGTTCCTCTTCGACGAAGCCGCCAACCGGAACACCGCCGACTACGGACCGATCCAGCAGGGCCTGGCGAAAGCCGCGCAACTGCTCGAAAAGAAAGCGTTCGACGTGGATCTCCAGTCCTCCGGCGCGTTCGTGGCTCCGCCCGAGAAGCTAGCCGGTTACGCAAGCTGGGGCAGCAACGACGCCGACTTCGAGCTGAGCATCTACCGGCGGCTCCGATTCAAGCCGGGCGCTCTGTGCGAGACGTTCGTATCGACCTCCGGGCGGACCTTCGAGCCGACCCTTGGCGGTCAGAGCCTGATCGCCGATCTCATTGCGAACGGCGCTACCGGTGCGAAAGGCTACGTCAGCGAACCTTACACGTTCGCGCTCGCGAAGCCGGAGATCCTGTTCGACCGCTATACGAGCGGTCTGAACCTCGCCGAGAGCTTCTATTCCGCCTCCCAGTTCCTGAAGTGGAAGGACATCGTGATCGGCGACCCTCTGTGCGACCCGTATCGCGGCATGAGTCTCGGGCATTGAGCCATTCGGGCCTTGGGCCTTGCCCCTCCCTCCAGCGCTTGTGTCGTGTCTTTGAGACCTGTCTGCCTGAATGAGCCCGTTTTGAAATGCCTGCCAACGATTAGGAACAGCAACAGGAGCAAACCCTCGAGCTCGCAACCTGGAGCAAGGGCTGGTGAGCCGTCTTTACCCAAACCCAATAACGAATTACAGACCGCATCTCCGGCGTCTCCGCCCAAGGCTGCAGAGCACTTGTATACTTTCAGTGGCGCCGAAAGGGCCAGACGCATCTATCTTAGGGGGTCGCGTGTTAGTAGTTGGCGGGGCAATGCTGTATCTCTTGCTGGCCGGAGGTCAAGGACCCTCGCGGACCTTTGGCAGGGACGAGTTGGAGAGGCTTGGCCGAGCTCCGGAGTTGAGCCCTGGAGAAGCTTCACTTGTGATTGCGGCCAAGCTGGCGGGTGCCAGGCCGGGAGAGCCCATATCGCCGACTTTAGGCGGGGAGTTGTCTTCGGTCTGTGACAAGGTGGTGTGGGGGAATGAAGCTGACTGGCAGTCGCTTGGTCGATTCCTCGACACTGTGAAAGAACGACTGAACCCAGCAGTGATCAGCCCTGCAGGCCTGAATTCGGCAACTGCTTTGGTGTGTGCAGCTTGGGATGTTCACCTAAAACGGCCGCAATACGTGAACTGGCTCTCAAAACTGGCTGCCCCAGAGAGCAAGGATGACTTCATGGTTGGCGCTCCCGGATACAACGCAGAAACGCGCGTGAGCAACACTTGGCCCTGGCGAGTCGTCGCGAAAAAATACAAACTTGGACCAATCGCAACTTCGGAGATCTCTGGTAACGCTGCACCTTACACGATGAGAGACTTTGTGAGCTGGTGGGAGGAGGGTCGGCGCTCAGGAGGGGAAGGGCCGAGCTTCATTTTGGGCCATTTCAAGACTTAGCCGGAATGACACCTCTACATGGAATTCAGCAGAGGCTGTTGATGGAGGGAAGCATCTCGGCCCCTAACCCTCGAAGGCGGCGGCCAGGCGACGACCTTTTTGCCACATGTTGCATAAAAGGCGCGAATGTCGTCAGAAGAATCTATGAGTCAGGCTCGGCATGGCGGCGGTTGGCAGGCGATCCGGTACGCGCTTCGCGCGGCCGTTCGCCTCGGACCCGTGCGCTTCTATCGGGCAATGGCGGCCAAGAACGCCTGCAAGACGTGCGCCTTCGGCATGGGCGGCCAAAAGGGCGGAATGCGGAACGAAGCCGGCCGCTTCCCCGAGGTCTGCAAGAAGTCGATGCAGGCCATGGCGGCCGACATGGCGGGCAGAATCCAGCCCAGGCTCTTCGAAACCTACACCGTCGGCGAGTTCAAGAGCTTCACGTCTCGGGAGATGGAGGCCTTCGGCCGGCTTGCCGACCCCGTAATCCTGAGGCCGGGGGACGATCGATACCGGCCAATTGCCTGGGACGAGGCGCTGGCTCTCGTCGCCGGCAGCCTGAAGACCACCCCGCCCGAGAGGGCTTTCTTCTACGCCAGCGGACGGAGCTCCAACGAAGCCGGATTCCTCCTCCAGCTCTTCGCCCGCGTCTACGGCACCAACCACGTCAATAACTGCTCCTACTATTGCCATCAAGCCAGTGGGGCCGGGCTCAAGGACTCGATCGGAACCCCCACCGCGACGATCGAGCTCGATGATCTTGAGAAGTGCGACCTCCTCTTCCTGATCGGCGGCAATCCCGCCTCGAACCATCCGCGTCTGATGACGATGCTGATGAGGCTGAGGCGGCGCGGGGGCAAAGTCATCGTCGTCAATCCGATCCTGGAAACGGGGCTCGTGGCGTTCAAAGTCCCTTCGAACCTGAAGAGCATGCTCTCGGCGGATGAGGTCGCGTCGATCTACCTTCAGCCGAAGATCGGCGGCGACATCGCCTTCCTCGCGGGAATGGCGAAGCGCCTGATCGCCATTGGCGCGATCGACCACTCCTTTATCGAAATGAGCACCTCCGGCTTCGAGGCCGTCCGCATTCTCGCCTCCGGCCTGTCCTGGGAGGAGATCGAAGAGTCGAGCGGACTGAGCCGCTCGGAGATCGAGGAAGCGGCGGATGCCTACGCGAGTTCGGAGCGGACCGTCTTCGCGTGGACCATGGGAATCACGCATCACGAGCACGGAACCGACAACGTCCAATGGATCGTGAATCTTGCCCTCATGCGAGGGATGATCGGCAAGGAAGGCGCGGGAGTGCTGCCGATCCGCGGACACAGCAACGTCCAGGGCATTGGCTCCGTCGGCGTCTCTCCCGCCCTGACGAAGGCCGCCATCGAGGGCCTGGCTGCTCTCGGAGTCCAAGCCCCGGCATTCAAAGGTCACGACACGATGGCCGCGATGGAGGCCTGCGCGCGGGGCGAGATGGACTTCGGCCTGTGCCTTGGCGGCAACCTATTCGGCGCGAATCCCGATGCCTCGTTCGCATCCTCGGCCCTAGCCCGGTTGGATCTGCTGGTCTATCTCAACACCTCGCTGAACACCGGCCACGCGCATGGGCTCGCGAAAACCACCCTCGTCTTGCCGGTCCTCGCTCGCGACGAGGAGCAGCAGAGCACCACCCAGGAGTCGATGTTCAATTACGTCCGCCTCAGCGACGGGGGCAAGCCGCGGTTTTCAGGGCCATGGAGCGAGACGGCGATTCTCTCCGAGATCGCGGCCCGTTGGAGAGGGA
>DATJYD010000077.1:0-2779 GCA_035499755.1 Fimbriimonadaceae bacterium | reverse complement strand
CGCCGCCGTGCAGAGGGCCGCGGAGAGTGCCGATTCCGCTGACGATGCCGCTGTAGAGGCCGCTGAGGGTCGCGACCGTCACTCGGCAGGCAAAGGTCGAGGCGTTAAATCCGTGCTCGGCATAGAGCGTCAGGGAAGCGTCCATGACTTGGATCGTCTTCGGATTCGGCTGCTCGCCGTTCATGATGTACAGGAAGTTCTCGGCCGTTCCGTGCTCGGGATTCGGCTTGATGACGTCCTTCCCTTGCCGGATTCGATGGCCATTCGCCACCATCGTTCCCGCCTTGGCGATGATGCGGACCGCCTTGCGGACGTTGGCCTCGTCATTGGTTGCCGGCTGGCTGTATTCCGGATCGAAAGGCGCGACCGCCGAGAAGGCCGTCCGGATCATGTCCATCGGGTGGGTGTCTTTCGGAAGAGCCTTCAGGACGTCGTAAACCGCCTGGGGAACATCGCGCTCTTCGCCGAGGGTGCGTTTAAATTCGCTTAGCTCGCTCTTGGTCGGCAGCTTGCCGTAGATGAGGAGATAGGCTGTCTGCTCGTACGAGCCCTTCTCGGCCAGATCATGGACGTTGTAGCCTCGATATTCGAGTGAACTGTGATCGGAGTCGATTTCGCTGATGGTGCTGATACCGGCGATAACGCCTTCGAGCCCCGGGCTGTAATTGGGATACTGGGTTGCGGTTGCGCTCATGGATCTTCTCGCTTTCTCGCTTCGTTGGGATCGCGAAGGGGAACCCGGGCAGTTTACCCAGGCTCGAGTAAAGCCTATAACGTCCAGAAAACCGTGGACACGGAAGGCGCTACAGGAAAAGCCAAGGCGACGGGAAAAAGGTCGCTTTGCGATAGAGCAGGAGCCTTGACTCTAGCATCGAAGTTCCCTCCCCCAAGCGGGAAGAGATCGCGCCGGGGGGGCCAAGCTCATTCGGGCAGTTCCGGAGCCGACCTCGTTGGGGATTGAGGATAATGGGCTCCCCCACTCCGCCATCCACGACCTGCATCAGTAAACTACGGGGCCCGTGCTTCTTTCCGTATCCAATGTCGCCAAGGCTTTTGGCGTGGACGAGATTCTGACCGGCATCAGCTTCCTGATCGCCGCTCGGGAGAAAGTGGCGCTGGTGGGTCGCAACGGAACCGGGAAGACGACTCTCCTCAAGATCCTCACCGGCCGGCTTGAAGCCGACACGGGCACGGTGAACCTAGCTCAGGGCGCGAAGATCGGCTATCTCCGCCAGGAGGCGCCGGTGACCCTTGGCCGGACCGTGCTGGAGGAGGCGCAGGCGTCCCTCGGACATCAGCTCAAGTTGAAGCGCAGGCTCGAAGAGCTGGAGGGCAGGCTTTCCGCCCAGTCTGGACCGTCCGATGCGTCCGACCTCGAGGAGTACGCGCTTCTCCACGAGCACTTCCTCGAAGCCGAGGGGTACTCGGCCGAGCGAGATATTCGGGTGGTCCTTCAGCGGATGGGATTTAGCGAGGAGGAGTTCGCCCGGCCGACCGACAAACTGAGCGGCGGCGAGAAGACCCGCCTTGCGATCGCCCGCATGCTCCTCGAAGAGCCGGACCTGCTCATCCTCGACGAGCCCACTAACCATCTCGACCTACAGGCGACCGAGTGGCTGGAAGGCTGGCTGCGGCAGTACCACGGCGCGGTGCTCCTCGTCAGCCACGACCGCGAGTTCCTCGAAAACACCGCGGAGCGGGTTCTCGAGTTGCGCGACGGGACGGTCAAATCCTATCCCGGGCCTTTCCCGAAATACCTGAAGCTCAAGGAGGAAGAGGAGGCCAGGCAAGCCGAGGTCGCGAAGCGCCAGGAACAGGAGATCGCCAAGCTCGACGAGTATGTTCGCCGCTTCATGAACTCCCAGAGAACCGCCCAGGCGCGCGGGCGGCTTAAGCAGATGAACCGCCTGATCGAGAACAAGGTCGAGGCCCCCAAGAAGGAGCAGGGCATGAAGGGCGGCTTCGGGACGGTCAAGCGCTCCGGCGATATCGTCGTCGAATGCGAGAAACTGGCGGTGGGCTTTTCCCCCTCTCAGTTTTCTCGGCGCGGGGCTCCTGGAGAGGATTGGGGTGGATTGGATGATGGAGAGGGTCGGAGGGAGCGGGAACTCGTGCTCTTCCAAGATCTCGACTGGACCGTCCGAATCCAGGACCGGTGGGGGGTGATCGGCGAGAACGGAGCCGGCAAGTCATCTCTGATCAAGACCGTCCTCGGCCTGATCCCCGCCCTCGCGGGCCGCTCCAGGCTAGGATCGAACCTCGAGATCGGCTACTTCAGCCAGGACACTCAGGAACTCGACCCCGAGCAATCGCCCCTGGACTTCATGGTCTGGGAATGCGACATGCTCCCGGCGGACGCCCGTAACCTGCTCGGCCGCTTTCTCTTCAGCGGCGACGACGTCTACCGACCGATCAGGACGCTGAGCGGCGGCGAGAAGAACAAGCTCTCGCTCGCCCGCCTGACCCACCAGCAGCCGAACCTGCTCATCCTCGACGAGCCGACCAACCATCTCGACATGGACTCGCGCGAGGCGCTCGCGGGAGTGCTCAAGGAGTTTCGCGGCACGCTGATCCTGATCAGCCACGATCGATGGCTGCTGTCGCAGGTCACCGATCACACCCTCGATGTTCGCCGAGCCGGGCCGGTCCAGTTCAACGGCTCCTACCCCGAGTATCGGCTCTGGCAGAAGCGAGGCGCGAATCCCTCGCAGCGCCCGGCCGAGAACCATACATCAACGCCCCAAGACCCCAATCCCCGCATCTCCCCCCGCGAGCTGAG
>DATJYD010000076.1:0-4371 GCA_035499755.1 Fimbriimonadaceae bacterium | reverse complement strand
TTCACCCGGTCGCCCGGTCGTTTGTCGTTGAGAACTTGGTTCAGAGCGAGAGGCGCGTCGGTCGTGACGTTATCGACGGCGAGGAGCACGTCGTAAACCTTGATTCCCGCCTTGTCGGCGGCGCCACCGGGCTGCACCTGGGTCACGATAATCCCGTAACTCGGCGGCATCGACCCGACAATCTGGTCGAGTTGCTCGCGGACGTTGTCGAATTGGAGGACGCCGGTGTAGCGCGGATCGTAGCCGATACCGAGACCGGCCGAGGTCGCGAAGCCTTGCCGCACGATCTGCGACACGATGCTCTTCACTCGGTCTACGGGGATCGCGAAGCCGATTCCGATGCTGCCTTCTTGGCCCCCGCCGAGGTCGCCTCCGCCCACTCCGGCAATCGCGGCGTTGATCCCAACCAGATGGCCCTCGGCGTCACAGAGCGCGCCGCCGGAGTTGCCGGGATTGATCGCGGCGTCGGTTTGAATGGCGTCGGTAAGGTTCTCGCCCTGTACTCTTAGCGAGCGGCCGAGCGAGCTGACGACTCCGGCGCTCAGCGTCTCATCGAACCCGAGCGGATTCCCGACCGCGATCACCCACTGGCCGACTGCGAGGCCGGTGCTGTCGCCCAGTTCGATCGGCGTGAGCCCCTTCGCATTGACCTTCAGGACCGCGATGTCGTAGCGGCTGTCGGTCCCCAGCACTTTGGCGGGAAGGCTCTTCTTGTTGTAGAGCCGAACCTGCACGTCGGCGGCGCCGTTGACTACGTGATTGTTGGTGACGATCAAACCGTCCGAAGACAGGATGACCCCGGAGCCCTGGCCGGTTTCCTGGACCGTGTTGTTGTCGGAAAAGAAGGAATCGACCCGGTCGTAGCGGTCGACGCTGACGACGGAAGGGAGCACTTTCTTCGCGGCGGCGCGGAAGTCGACCGGGCCGCCACCGGACTCAAAGCTCGCGGGAACGGCAGTGGGAGGAGCCCCTAAGACGTACGTAGGGTTGGATTCTCTTCCCGAGAGCCAGCGATCCGCCTGCAATGCGGCAAAGACCCCCGCCGCGCACGCGATCCCAATCGCAATAATAGACGTAGTTTTCATGCCTGCCTCTTTTCAAACGAGTTCATGCGACGCTGCGGTTCCGAGGAGGGCCGTTGGGCTTCGTCCGATCGGAAAGATCTGACTGCACCATCTGTCCGACTGATCGCGGGAACTCCGAAGCTCTAACGTTCCTATGACCGACTCCAACCACTCCTTGAGCCTGCTCGAAGCTCGGACGATGTTTCTGTCCAATCAGAGACTCATCGACCGCGCTCCCGATCCGTTGGCCGCGATCCGCGATGCGGTCGCGGTCCAGACCCAATACGCGGCCAGCTTGCCGGGAGCTCTGATCGCACGTTCCAAGGCGTACGCGCCGGGTTGGCACGAGAAGGCGCTCGCCTCCGGCGAAATCGTCAAATCCTGGACGCTTCGTCGGCACGGTTCACACGCATGCGGCAGCCGATCACGCTCTGTTTCTCGCCGCGATGGGGGCTGGACTCCACCGCAGCTTCGGGGAGGGCTTCGCGGTTTACGGCGGGTTCTCGATCGAAGAGTGGGGCGAGGTCGAGTCGGCGATGCTCGCCCTCCTGGAGACCGCGCCGCTCACCCGAAAAGAGCTGCACGCAAAACTCCCGGAGCTGTCGAAGCTCCAATGGGCGGGGTGGGGACAGGATGTCAAAGGTCTCGCCTTCCGTGGCCGCCTCGTCTTCGCCAATAACGACGGGGCGACGCGCTTTCGAGCGACGCGGTTGGAGGAGCACGAACTGAATCGGGATGGGGCTTCCGCTGAGTTCCTCGTTCGCTACTTCGGCGCCTTTGGCCCGGCGACGTTCCAGGACTTCCTCTATTGGTCGCAAATGCCGATGGCGCAGGCCAAGGCGGCGATGAAAGCCGCGTCGGGCAGGTTGATCGAGGTCGAGGTCGCGGGCCTTGCCGGCAAGCGTTACGTCGCCTCTCCATCACTCAAAGACGCCCGCGCTCCATCCCTTCGGGGCGTCCGCCTGCTTCCCAAGTTCGATCCTCTGACCCTCGCCCACCGCGACAAGGGGCTGCTCTTCAGTTCGGACACCGCGAAGAAGGTCTTCCGCCCCGCGGGGCAGATCGAAGCGACCGTTCTCGCGGGGGGCGAGATCGTTGGGACCTGGAGGCTCAAGAGGGGCTCGAAGTCAGGAGAGATTGCGGTTGATCCGTTCGCCCAGTTATCGCCCAAGGTGCGGAGCGGGATCGAAAAGGAGGCGGCGAGAATGGCGAAGTCACTTGGCCTCGAGCGGATCGACGCCCGGATCGGTTGAGCCGGACGGCCCGGACTGCTGTGCCGCCATCACCCTGGCCCGACGCCCGGATCGTCGTTGGTACAATATTGAGGTGCGGCTGATTCGTGCGCTGGAGGCGGACGTTCTCATCGGCGACGGCGCGAACGGCACCTGCCTGGCGGCTCGCGGCTTTACCCGTCAGCCGTACGATTTGGCGAACGTCCTCGCCCCCGATCTCGTCCGCGAAGTCCACCGCGAGTATTTCGAGGCCGGCTCCCAGATCGTCGAGACCAATACCTTCATGGCCAACCGGGTGCGGCTGGCCGATATCGACGTCAACGTCCGGGACGTCAACATTCGCGGGGCCCAGCTTGCCCGGGAGGCGGCGGGGCCGGATCGCCTGGTCCTCGGCTCGATTGGGCCGATGGGAAAGCCGATGGAGCCGATCGGGCCGATCACCGAGGCCATGGTTCGCGAATCGGTCCAGGAGCAGGCTCTCGCTCTCGCCGAAGGCGGAGTCGACGGTTTCATCCTCGAAACCTACATCGACATGTGCGAACTCCAGGCAGCCGTCGAGGCGGTGCACACGGTTTCCGATCTCCCGATCATCGTGAGCAAGGCCTACATCGAGGACGGCGAGATGCTTGCCCAGGGCCTGCCGATGGAGTGCACGAAGGCGATGAACAGCTTCGGCGTCGTCGCGGTCGGCGCGAACTGCATCGTCGGCCCTCAGCGGATGATCGATCTCGTGCGGATGATCGCCGAGACCACCGACCTGCCTATCCTCGCCTTCCCGACCCCTGGCCTCCCCCAACTCGTGAAGGGCATGGTCACCTACGACACCCGGCCAGAATACTACGCCAAGGTCGCGATGAGGCTCGTCGAGGAGGGCGCGAAGATCGTGGGCGGCTGCTGCGGCACGACCCCGGACCATATCCGCGAACTGAGCCGGCTCCTCGGCAAAGGTCGCGTCCAAGTAAAGCGCCGGCCGAGCGTCGCCGCGAAGAAGGACGAATCGAAGCCGCTGCCCCAGAGCGAGCCGAGCGAGCTGTCCCGCAAGGTTGGCAAGAAGTTCATCACCGCGGTCGAGATGGACGTTCCTCGCGGCCTGAACCTCGACAAACTTCTTGCGAGCTGCAAGGACCTGAAGATCGCCGGCGCCGACGTGATCAATATTTCGGACGGCGCGCGCGCCCGGCTCCGCACCAATCCCGCCGCCGTCAGCAACTTGATCCAGAGCAAGGTCGGGGTCGAAGTGACGATGCACTTCTCCTGCCGCGACCGGAATCTCCTCGCGATCCAGTCCGATCTCCTCGGCTGCCACGCGATCGGCGTGCGGAATATCCTTGCCGTCACCGGCGATCCCGCGAACATCGGCGACTATCCCAGCGCGACGAGCGTCTTCGATATCGACGCCATTGGCCTCATTCGCGTGCTCGCCCGCTTTAACGAGGGAATCGACATGGCCGGCTACAGCGTTGGGATGAAGTGTGCCTTTACGATCTGCTGCGCCTACAATCCGCTGGCCGCCGACCGGGAACTCGAAATGACGCGCCTTAAGCGGAAGGTGGACGCGGGCGCGCACATCGTCTACACCCAGCCGGTGTTCGACGAAGCGATCGCCGTCGCCGCGGCGGAGGAGTGCCGCAAGCTTGGGATCCCGGTGTTCGTCGGGGTGCTGCCGTTGCGTAGCCAAAGGCACGCCGAATTCATGCACAACGAGGTCCCGGGAATCGAGATCCCCGATTGGCTCCGCAAACGGATGGCCGATGCGCCCGACGACGCCTCCGCGTTCGAGGTCGGCATCGAAGAGGCTCAAAAGCTGTCCGCGCGGATCAAGGAGTGCGCCCAGGGACTCTATCTGATGCCGCCGTTCGGCAGCGCGATCGTCGCCGAGCGAGTCATGGAGTCGGTCATCTGATGGGCGCCGACGGCTCGGGAATGACGCGCCGCGCCTTTCTGCGTGGGACCGCGTGCGGGATCGCCGCTTCCGCTTTAACCGGCGCCTACGCCGATTACGATGTCCACGATCTTCGGCTGGAACCCGTCGAACTGAGGTTGAACCGATGGAAAGCCGACGGGCTGCGCGTCGC
>DATJYD010000075.1:0-7887 GCA_035499755.1 Fimbriimonadaceae bacterium | reverse complement strand
GTCGCGCAGAAAGCTCTCCAGAATTTCTTCGGCGTGCCGGTCGGCGTCCCACAAGTATCCTGCCGCCTCCAGGATTGGATCGTTCCACGTACCGATTAGCACATTGAGCCGAATCGCCTGCCACAGCGCGAACCTGCAGAGAGCACCTTCCGCCGAACTTCTTCGGGTCGCGATGGCAAACGTGAGCTGGCGAATCGGATCGAAGTCCCCAAGCGCGGCATGGCCAAGGAGTCGCTTCATTGCCTCGATCATTTTTGCGTCGAGCCGTTGCATCAGCGTATCAGCAACGCCGAAATGGACCCGACCCATAAGCGGGAACGTCGGATCGAGGACGGCCTCGCTGAACTTCATGCATCGCGTTTCGGCATCGAGCACTTCCAGAGCGAGGCGTCCGGTTGCCAAAGACAGGGCCGGGATCTCGTTCAGAAGCTGGCGCCGAAGTTCATCGGGATAGAAGGCCGAGAAATACGTGAAGAACTTTCTAACGAGCAGCATGGGAACCTCGAGGGCGGTGGCGGCGGAGCCGCGGTCGCCTGGGAACAGTGACCGATCTCGAACCCCGTCCTGACGCGAGGACCGTTCTTTTTTCGAACCGGATGTACAACTGGTTGAAATGCCTAGGATCCTCGGCAACACCCAACGCAATCGAGCGACACGCCCCTACTCCGGCGCATGTGAGACTTCGCGGTCTAGGACAAGCTCGCTACGTCGAGCGGTCTGACGAACTTCTTGAGCACCGGCCTTCCCTCGTCGCGCTCTGGGTCCGTGATCCTCACCTTCGTATCGTCAACGTCGGCGACGAATCCCACCGATGCCCTACCATCCGGCATCGTCTGGAGCACAAGGTCACCCCTCCGCACGCCGCGCTTGAGCGTTGGGGCCGCCTGGGGGTCCACCTGTGCGAGCGTCATCGCCTCGCACAACGAGATGTGGAAGCGAAGCCATGCGGGACCGTCACGACCCATCTGCTTAGCTCCAGTCACGGCTTCTCTAAGCACCTCCGCGGCGTGGCTGTCGTCTATTGTCAGTTGAAGGGCTAGGAGCAGGCGACCAGCCCAATGAAACTCGTCCTGCTCGAATTCATCGGGGTGTTGCCGCAGTTGTCGGACGTCGACGCCCGCTTCCCATCCGAGCCAGGGGATCAGGCCGAGCACGACTGAGATCTCTTCGACCACCTCACGCCCGCGGGCGCGAAGAGCTAGCGAGCGCGGGCTTGGTGCCAGGACGGTGCTCGCCCACCAGAACAGTGCTTGCCGTTCATCCTCGGGCACCAGGCTATCTCCGAACGGTAGCCATGGCAGACGCGACTGTATGCTCATGAGCCATCGGAGCACGCCCAGAACCGCGGCGAGTTGCACGAGTGCAGGCAAGACACTGTTCTCGTCGCCGTCCTGCCAGACGCTTTCGAGGCGCTCGACCGTGCGCTTCACGAGCCTCCGGACCTTCCGATGGCACGCCTTCATCAGGACATCTGCATCCAGGTCCGGGGGCGTCCCATGAGGTGCCTGGTCAATCGGGTCGAGGTCACGTTCCTCGACCTCCGGCGAAGTGACGGGCTTGGACGCAGGCAAGGCTTCAGAAAGTCGGCGAATCAGGAGGTCCATCACGACGGAGATGTCGCCTTCAGCTATGGAACGCCTTCGCTTGTTCCCCCGGGCTGAGTTGCCTTCGCCCAACTTCATCATCCGAGGACCGAGGGGTTCGGGCTGAACGTCGACGCCGGCCGACCCACTCGGCCGGGCAACGGGCGCCCGGACCAATTGCTGTGCGTCCCCGTCGAAGATTGCTCGCTCGACGATTCGCATCACGGCCTCAAGCTGCTCGGGATCATCCGGGATCCCGGCCAGTGCGGTTCTCAGGTCTGCTGCCACCCCTGACCCACCTCCGCCTGGAGCCAGCACCAACGGGTGATCGACGACCGCCAAGGCCGGGTCGGGCCCAAACAGTTCAACCAGATCGCAGGTTCCGAGATCAAGCTCAGCCACCGCCGTGACTCGTATGCCGTCGTTTCGCACCGTCCATTGCGCAGCGTGCATTCCGGTCTGGTCCCTGCAATGCAGGATGATCCTGTCCGGCTCGGCGCGAAGTCCTCGGACGGAAATACCGCCGTCTTCTTCGACCGCCGTCAGCGCCCTGACGTGGGGAGCCGACTCCGGCGGAGCAAGCTGAGTTCGCTCTGAAATGTCAGTCCATTGGCCGGCAGTGATTTGCGGAGCATCGGGCAAGCTCCTAAGCCCGAGTGCCGCTAGCTCCTGGTTGGGAACGTTGACCCTCAGGGTTACGGCTTCGGCGTTTCTTCCCGCATCAAGCCATGCTGCCGCGCTGGGGTTGGCGCTCCCCGTGACCAGAACCGTCGTTCCGCCGCCCTCGATCAGTAGAAATTTGGCATGGAGCACCGACGACTCAGAGAACTCAACTCGGTCGAGTAGACCACGGATGTCGACGAACCTCGCACCGCACGCCTTCGCTAGCGCGACGTCGATCACCACCGCCGAAGGATCCACGGCGACAACCAGCTCGGCGGGGCGAAGGTCTTTCCCGAGAGCGGTCAGGAACCTCAACGCCCGATCGAAGAACGGCCCACCGATAACGACGCGATCGACCCTCGCGCCAAGGCGCGGCCGCAACTGGTCCCAAAGCGGCAATCGCCGAGTGCCGCTCCAAAGCAGCTCCGGACGGCTCTGCTCAGAACTGGATCGGCCGCGACTCGTGGAACGCAGTGCGACCTCGATGGTGTCGAGTGCTGCGCTCGACCCCGAAGGCTCCGCCCAGTGTTGAGCCGCCCGCAGCGCTTCAGCCGCCAGACTGTCGTCGCCGACCTGGTTCGGAGCGAAAGTACACCGCGTCGTGAGTTCGGCGTTCCCTCCGAAGCCAGCGAAGGTGGCGTTATGACTGCCGACGAAGACCTTCGCCCCTTTCTTGCCCGTGAGGATCGTGAGCTTCGGATGAAACGCACCGGGGTATCGAACGGGCACCAGCGCGTACGCGATACCAGCCAGTCGCGGTCGCAGTTCCTGGTCGGCAAGGGCTTCCGCGCAACGGACCGCGTCCACCATGAGCACGTGACGCTGGCACCCCGCGGCAACCAGTCGGCGGAGCACAACGGTTTCGTAGAAGTGGAAGTCGATGGAGTAGGTTGTAGTGATTGAGGCGTCGAAGCGACCCGAGCGAAGGTCGTCCAACAGGGACAGCCGCTCGTCATCCACGGAGCTGCTCCAGCAAAGCCGTCCCGTCGGTTGTGAGGATTGGCCTTCCGGAATCATCGTCCGCGAGCAGCCTCAGGTCGCGAAGCAGCCCGACAGCGCGATGGATGCGCGGAACCGTAAACACGGGAACGGGAGGTTCGATGACAACCAATGTCCCTTCAATCGGCCGGACTTTGAAGGTGTCCCTCGGGTTGGCGTCCGCGAGCTTTTGAAACGCTACACGCAAGTGAGTGCGCAAGGCCCAGACCAACCACTCTCGAAGAACCGCCTCGGCGGAGAGCGCCGTCCACCTTTCCGTTGCTCGGTGGAAGAACGAGCGCAAGTTGATCGGATACCTGTCGAAGTAGTCCGCTGCGAAGTGCAGGCTGAGGTAGGGATCGTCCTGGGGGGCGCGGGCTTGAAGCGCGATCAATACGTCCACGGCGTTCCTCGCGACGACAGCTATGTCGTCGTCCCTCACGCCTTGCGTGATGCGCCAACCCGCTTGAATCTCATGAGTGTCGTTAGTCCAGGCGCCGAATTCAGGAAGCTTGGCGGACCGGCGCCGGACGATGTCTCCCAGTTGAAGGTGGAGATCGTCCTCATCGAATACTTCGGGCAACAGCGCCTTCGTAGCGAAGCTGGCAAAATCAATGGGATCGACGAAGCGGCGGCTGCCACTGCGCTCAGCGCTGGTTATGGCCGCCCAGAACAGTCCCTGGAAGGCAATCGAAAGCAGCTCGTTCCGGGTGTAGACGGACCACGGGGAAAGACTGCCCCTAAGGCTCGCCGGCAGGGCCCAAGGGCTGCCGTCGACGAGTGTTCTCGCGTAGGTGGCAGCACGAAATTCGTCCGAAAGATCGTACTCGCCCCCGTTTGAGCGGGATGCGAGATCGAGGAGGAGGGTCAGCGTGTCGCGCCGTGTCCTTGCCTCGTCGCCGAGGCGCCGCCCTGGGTCCAACAGGATTTCGATGAGCGTCCGTCGTTCTGCGTCGCTATGCAGGAGGCCGCAGGGGCAAAACAAGGCCAACGTATCGAGATCCTCGACGCGAACATCGTCCTGCTCGAGCAACCCAAAGAACTTCGAGGCAGCGGACCCCGCGGCAAAGGTCTCCGCAAGACGAAGTCCTCTCGGATCGGTGTAGCGGATATCTCGTGTCCGGGTATCTCCGCCAAGGATGCCAAGCTCGCGCAGGGGACCCAGGTAGTACTGACCGAGGCCGCCGAGGGGGTTCATGAAGTAGCGCAGTTTCGAGCTTTCGAGCGCGGCATGCGACGAAAGATGGACCACTCCGTCGTCGGTGGCGAGAGCCGGGACGAGCGCCTCCCGTCCGACCATCCCGGCGCCGTGTAGAGTCTCGTCTTCGTCTTCATGCAGCCCGTGACGGATGCCGATCAGAGCGAAGAGGCACTCCGCTCGCCGCAAGTACCGCACGAGGTCCTCGGCCGTTCCGCTGGCGACTCGCCGCTCGAACTCCCTGAGGAACCATGGGAAGAACGAGAAGTATCTGGCCCGTGAGGTTACGTTCGTGATTCCTCTGAGCTGTTCGACATAGATGGACTCGCAGGGCGCCTGCGTGCCCAAATGATCCTGCCCCGTTATCGTTGGGGCTGGCTTGATCCAGGCGGTGAGCGTGCTCGCCATCGACCTCGCCATGGGTCAAGGCCCCGTGCGCAACGAGTCTCGCCGCGCGACCAAAGCGGCAACATCATTGGGATGACCGAAGACGAAGTCTCGCGCCTGCCTGTGAGAGGAATCGTTCAGATCGTCAACGGACACAGCGCCGATGTCTAGGTCACGGTATCCGGCGACGAGCACGACGCGAGGAGCAATCGGAAGGTACAGCTCGTTTCCTGGCCGGTCACTGCAAACGAGCCCTTCGCATTCTTTCGCATGCAAGACTCCCCATCGAACCCCCTCGATGCGGCTCATCGTCATGTCGTGCCTTCTGTGCGCATCGATGAACGCTCCGAAACGACCTGGCATAGTACCCCCAGGTCGAGCATAGGCGTAACCCTTCTTTTCAAGGATCTCCTCCTCATCCTTTGAGAGCGAGGAGCCCTTGATTCCCCTAAGCACTGTGTCGGCTGGCGGTTGCTCGGCGAGCTGGGCGCGGATTCGCCAGATGGAGAGGTACGCGGTGACTGCGCGGTGATCGACCACAGACCCGGTTGCAAGAATGCTTTCAACCGCGGCATGAAAGGCCCGCTCAATCTTGTCGAAGAGGCCCTCTTCAAGGTTCTGACCCCAGACGCGTTTGGCACAGAACACGTCGTTCTCGGCAGTGGCTAAAAACGGAGCGCTTTGCCCGTGCCTCAGAACAGCCACCCGTCCGTCGTCGTCAGCGAACCTACTGATGCTCCAGCGGCTATGGATGTGCTGTCGAATCGTCAGCGCTCGGGGATTGCCCGGTTGCGTCGGCTCATGCTTCCGCTTGTGCGTCATGATCACCCAAAGTGTACGAGGAGAAAACAAGACGGGCCCCGGCGGGCCTGCTGAAGAAGATGCCACCGACAAGACTGCGTGGGCGGACGGAGAATGTCACTACATCCGGCCCAGCCCGGTTTCCCTGGTTTTGGAGATGGTCCAGCCGCGTTTGCCTTGGCCGTCATCCAGCGACCGCGTGTTCCTGACGCTCCGTAGGCGGAAAGTCCGCCCCCGGTTGCTGAACGACCGACCCCACACGTACGATGGGAGATCTCGTGGATAAGAAGGCCCTCTCCGAGCGGGACATCTGCACGAAGTACATCACCCCGGCGATTGCGAAGGGTGGCTGGGACGTGCAAACGCAGGTCCGTGAGAACGTCCATCTGACGAAGGGGCGAGTGATCGTTCGAGGCCGGCTCGTTAGCCGCGGGACGGCCAAGTTCGCCGACTACGTCCTATATGCCAAGCCAAACGCCAACATCCCGCTCGCGATCGTCGAGGCCAAGGACAACAACCACGGCGTCGGCGACGGCATGCAGCAGGGGCTTGGCTACGCCGACATGCTCGACGTGCCCTTCGTCTTCTCGTCGAACGGCGACGCCTTCCTGCTGCACGATCGCACAGGTCAAGGTCCAACGGTGGAGCGACATCTCTCGTTGGATGAGTTCCCGTCGCCGGACGAGCTGTGGCGACGGTACTGCGCTTGGAAGATGCTGACGCCAGCCTCCGAGGCGATCGTCACCCAGGACTACTACAGCGACGCCAGCGGCAAGGAAGCCCGCTACTACCAGGTCAACGCCATCAACCGGGTGATGGAGGCCGTGGCCAGAGGGCAGAGCCGCATTCTGCTCGTGATGGCGACCGGGACCGGCAAGACCTACACCGCCTTCCAGATCATCTGGCGGTTGTGGAAAGCAAAGGCGAAGAAGCGGATCCTCTTCCTCGCCGACCGCAACATCCTCGTCGACCAGACGATGACGAATGACTTTCGCCCCTTCAAGGGCGCGATGGCGAAGTTGAGCACGCGGTCGAAGAGCATAGAGAACGCAACGCATGGTCGACCCGAAACCGAGATCGATCTCGCGCTCGATGTACGAACCAAACAGGTCAACAAGTCCTACGAGATCTACCTGGCGCTCTACCAAGCCATCTCGGGAGCGGAGGAGTCGGAGGACGTGTTCCGACAGTTCTCGCCCGACTTCTTCGACCTCATCATCGTCGACGAATGCCACCGGGGGAGTGCCAGCGACAACTCCGCATGGCGGTCGGTGCTCGACTACTTCTCCACAGCGACCCAGATCGGGCTCACCGCAACGCCGAAGGAGACGGCTGACGTTTCGACCACGAACTACTTCGGCGAGCCCGTCTACACGTACTCGTTGAAGCAAGGGATCGAAGACGGCTTCCTGGCGCCGTACAAGGTCGTCCGCATCGACCTCGACAAGGACGTCGCCGGTTGGCGCCCCGAAAGGGGGAAGAAGGACAAGCATGGCGAGGAGATCGAGGACCGCATCTACAACCAGCGGGACTTCGATAGGACCATGGTCCTGGAGCAGCGCACCGATCTCGTGGCGAAGAAGGTGAGCCAGTTCCTCGCCGAAACGAACCGCTATGACAAGACGATCGTCTTCTGCGAGGACATCGACCATGCGGAACGCATGCGCGAGGCTCTCGTGAACGCGAATGCCGACCTCGCGGCCCAGAACCGCAAGTATGTGATGCGGATCACGGGTGACAACACCGAGGGCAAGGCTGAACTCGACAACTTCATCCACCCTGAGGAGCGCTACCCGGTCATTGTCACGACCTCGAAGCTGATGACCACGGGCGTCGACTGCAAGACGTGCAAGGTCATCGTCCTCGACCAGACGATCCGCTCGATGACCGAGTTCAAGCAGATCATCGGGCGTGGGACGCGGATCGAGGAGGACTTCGGGAAGCTCTACTTCACCATCCTCGACTTTCGGAAGGCCACGGAGCTGTTTGCCGATCCTGACTTCGACGGCGACCCTGTCCAAATCTACAACCCTAAGGGTGACGACTCAATCGCGCCGCCGGACGTTGTCGAGACCGTGGGCGGCGATGATCAAGCGCTGCCCAACCCCAACCTCGACCCCACGGGCATCGCGCCCCCTGGCGGCGCCCAGGGAGCCGAAAGCGGCGGCGAGGGCGATGGTTCGGGCGAGGGCGGCGGCAAGCGGGTGAAGTACGTCGTCGGCGACGTGCCGGTCTACGTCGTGGCTGAGCGCGTTCAGTACTACGGCAAGGATGGGA
>DATJYD010000074.1:0-3001 GCA_035499755.1 Fimbriimonadaceae bacterium | reverse complement strand
GGACCTACGAGCAGCCGATCGTGCTCAGGGCCGTGCAGTCGGAGGATGCGATGACGGCGCGCGCCGTGCACATTCCGTTCGAGATCCTCGAGCACATCGCGACGCGGATTGTGAACGAGGTCGAGGGCGTGAACCGGGTGTTTTACGATTTGACGAGCAAGCCTCCCGCTACAATCGAGTTAGAGTAGCTTAGAATGCGGATCAGGGATGTTTTGCGGCTGTTGGCTGACGACGGCTGGTTCTTCGTGAAGACGGTTGGAAAAGCATCCGAGGAAGCCTGGCAAGGTCACGGTGGCGGGCCATCCGAGCGTGGATCTTCATCCAGCCACTTTGCGAAGCATCCTCAAGCAGTAAAACTCGGAAAGTCCAAACTCCAAATTCCAAACTCCGAATTCTAAATTGGGAAAGGAGTCATACTAAGCAGTGCCCGGCATTTCGGGCATCTTTTATGCCTCAAACTTCAACTCCCCAGGGCTTTCGCGCCCTGGCTCTTTCGCCCAAGCTGCAGGACCTTCTCGACAAGCTCGCGTTCGTCAAGCCCACACCTATCCAAGCCGCCGCGATGCCGGTGGCGCTCCAAGGCCGCGACCTTATCGGAATCGCCCAGACGGGCACTGGAAAGACCCTCGCTTTTGGTCTCCCCATCGTCCATCGTCTCCAGGAAACCGGGGGGACGAAGAATGAGCGGGCTCTCTTCTCGACTTTGACCGTCCAGCGCCTGCTCCTGCGAGGCCCGGCGCTCGTCCTTGTGCCCACCCGCGAGCTTGCGATTCAGGTCGACGACCATCTGCGCAAGATTGCCGGTCCCTTCGGACTGAAGACGGCGGTCCTCATCGGCGGAGCGCCGATGGGAAACCAGATCCGGCAACTGAAGGTTCGCCCGTCGATCATCGTGGCGACCCCCGGGCGTCTGCTCGACCACATGGAGCAACGCACGATTAGCCTGAGCACGGTCACGATCGTCGTCTTGGACGAGGCCGACCGCATGCTCGACATGGGCTTTGCCCCTGCCATCCGGCGGATCCTCGAATCGACTCCCCGGGAGCGCCAGACGATGCTCTTCTCGGCGACGATGCCTCCCGAGATCGCTACGATCGCCTCGGATTACCTGCGCGACCCCGTAAGGATCGAGGTCGAGAAGCCGGGAACGACGATTGACCTCGTCAGCCAGGAGCTTTACGTCGTCGAGCAGCCCAATAAGAGCGACCTCCTTCGCGAACTCCTCCAGGAGAACCACGGAACCGTTCTCGTCTTTGCGCGGACCCGCCATGGCGCGCACAAGGTCGCCCGGCACGTCAGGAGCATGGGCCATAGCGCAGCCGAGCTTCACTCGGATCGCACGCTCGCCCAGCGCACGTCGGCCCTCCAGGGATTCAAGTCCGGCGAGTACCGCGTGCTTGTCGCGACGGACATCGCGGCCCGAGGAATCGACGTCAAAGGGATCTCCCTCGTCATCAACTACGATCTCCCCGACAATCCCGACGACTACGTGCATCGGATCGGCCGGACGGGACGCGCCGGCGAGACGGGACGCGCGATCACACTGGCCACCCCGGAACAGAGCCGCGATATCCACGATATCGAGAAGAGTATCCGAGCGGAAATCCCGCTTTCCGACCGGTCTCCGCTGACCATCTCCAGGCATCGACCCGCTGCCCAGCGCCCGCGGCCGGCGCCCCAGGCGAGTCGCTTCCGCGGCCCCGCCCCCGCTCGTGGCGGCGCCAGGCCCAGGGGCCTCTTCGGACGATCCCGCCGGTAAGCAGTCGTCCGGAAACAACTGCTCGAGATTCTGGGAGCCTTGTTCGTAGCACGGCGTCTCGCCGATGTTCACAAGTCTCCTGAAGCCCTCCCGTTCACCGGCGGAGAAGAACCCCGGAGGAGCCCCCACGGAGCATAGGGCGGCATGTCGAGTTCACTCGACCTTGAAAGCACGGGTCCACCGGCCAGATCTCTCGACCCTCCTGGATCCGGCTCTCAAATCTCCGGCTTCAAGTCCCTTTCGATGTTGAACCCTTCTGCGCCCCTCGGCGTCCTCTGCCGTTGGGGCAATCCGATCCCCAGCCCGGTCCGAGTCGTGGTTCAACCCGGGTCCGCCGGCGGGCCACCTCTCCATGAACGGCGGTAATCTCAGCCGCAATGGATCCGGGTGCGCGCGCGGAAGAGCTACGAAAGCTGATCGAGCATCACAACTACCTGTACTATGTGCTCGACTCCCCGCAGATCGGCGACAGCGAATGGGACAAGCTGCTCCGCGAGTTACAGGAGATCGAGGCCGCCAATCCAGAGCTTCGGACGCCGGACAGCCCCACTCAGCGCGTGGGCGCGGCCCCGGTCTCCGGTTTTCCTCCGCACCGTCACCTCGTGCCCATGCTCTCGCTCGACAATGCCTTCGGTGAGGACGAGCTTCGCGCGTTTTACGATCGCGTAACGAAGGCTCTCGGAGCGGAACCGGACCTCCTCGCGGAATTGAAGTTCGACGGCGCCTCGATCTCCCTCACCTACGTCGATGGCCTTCTCGAGATCGCGGCGACGCGCGGCGACGGGACGACGGGAGAGAATGTGACCGCCAACGCCAAGACGGTCCGCGGGATTCCGCTTCGGCTGCGCGATTCGGCTCCGGGAACGATCGAAGTGCGCGGAGAAGTGATTATGTTCAAGGAGACGTTCGAGAAGCTGAACGCATCCAGAACAGCCCGGGGCGAGCAGGTCTTCGCCAACCCCCGCAACGCGGCCGCCGGCGGTCTTCGACAGCTCGATTCCAGGCTGACCGCGGAACGGAAGCTGAACTTCTGGTGCTATGGGGTCGGCGCCGTGAACCTGGCGGGACCGGGCCAAGGCGACCTCTTTGGGCAGCAAACCACGCTCGCCGAAACCCAGAGCGGAAGCATCGCTCGCTTGCGCGATCTCGGATTCGCGGTGAACCAGAACTCGCGGGTCCTGCGCGGGTTCGAGGAGCTTTGGGAGTTCGTGAATGCCTGCCATGCCAGGCGCCCGAGCCTGC
>DATJYD010000073.1:0-3617 GCA_035499755.1 Fimbriimonadaceae bacterium | reverse complement strand
CCGTTTCGGTGCGGTAGAGACGGCGGAGTCCCGTTTGTCAGCACCGGGCCGTCATTCCGAGACTCGCCGGAAGCCCCGCTTGCGGGGCTTCCGGTGAGATCGAAGAGCTGAGTCCCGCGTTCAAACATGCGGGACGCTCGGAGTGGAGCAAGCGCCGAAGGAAGCTCGACTCCCTGCGGGTCGCCCTATTCGTCGACCCGCGAGAAGTAGATCACGGTCACCCGGTTGTCCGGAGTGATAAAGTCGCCGTAGATCCGGCTCAGCACGGCGATCACGTCGTCGGCACTGCGAAACTCGGGGTTTTCCCTCTCGATGTCGCGCGGCGAGAGCTCCGCGATCGTCTTGACTTCCACGCGGTCGAGGATCGCCGAGTAGAGCTTTTGGCGGCGGCCGAATCGAGCGCCGACCGTCACCCAGACGATCATCCCGGTCTTGTATTTGTCGGTTTTGTCGCCCAACCGGATCGTGACGGTCTTACGGTTGTTTCGCAAGATGTCGCCGTAGAGGTCGGTGTAGAAGTTGAGCGCATACATTTAGACTCTATTATCTGCGACCCACGCCCCAAAACGCCAATCGCCGTGGTAGGAACAAGCGGTGATCTGGCTGTTCGCGGGAATCGGACTCTATCTATTGGCGCTGTTCGGTATCGCCTTGTTCAGTCTCCATCCGATTCGCACCCCTCACTTCATCTCGCCGGGCCTGCTAGGAACGCCTCAAGAAGAGATCGAGATCGTCTCCACCAAGGGCGTGAATCTGAAGTGCTGGTGGGTTGATGCGGGGCCGCGATCCAATGCCACCGCAATTCTCTGCCACGGCTACGTCATGAACCGGTCCGAGCTGACGCCGGTGGCGCATTGGCTTTGGCAGCGCGGAATCTCGTCGCTCCTCGTCGAGTTCCGGGCCCATGGCAAGAGCGGCGGCGGAGTGACGACGATCGGCGTTCGTGAGGCTGACGACGTGGTCGCCGCGGTTGCGGAGGCGCGCCGTCGCCGCCCTGGGACGCGGACCCTCCTGATCGGAAGCAGCATGGGCTCGGCGGCGTGCGCGTTCGCGGCGGGTCAGGGGGTGGATGCCGATGCGATCGTCCTCGATAGCTGTTACTCGCGGCTTATCCGCGCCTCCTTCGGGTGGTGGAGATTCCTCGGAAACCGGGCCGTGTCGATCGTGCTAGGTCCGAGCGTCTTCTTTGCCGGGCCGCTCGCCGGGATCAACCCTTTCAAGGTCGATGTGGCGAAGGCGCTGGAGTCGACCACCTGCCCGGTTCTCATTCTTCACGGGCGATGCGACGATCTGGCCGAACCGTGCGAGGCTGAGCGCAACCTCGCCGCGCTTGGCGGCCGAGGCGAGATCGTCTGGTTCGAGGGCTGCGGCCATTCCGAGTTTCGGTGGCAGCAGCCGGAGCTTTACTACCGTGAGCTCGAGGCGTTTCTCCGCCGGACCGGCTTTCTGGACTGAATCATGAACGCACCGTGAACTTTCGGGCGTATGGGCCTGATTTACAAAACCTCGGAACCCCTTGCGCGTCTGCCGCTGTAAGACAAAACGAAATTGCACGGGAGATGCAGTGAGATGCGGATTACGGACTACGAAAGCAGAAGGAACCTTAGGGATGTGGAGCTCTCTTTGACTCGAGACGAGGCGGAGGAGTTGTACATCTACCTGCACAAGATGCTGAGCGTGTCCGAGCTGCATCGCGCCTATCTCACCGAGCTAAGCGGCTGCGCGATCGCCCGGGAACTGGCGGTGTCGATCGAACGGGACCGGCCGGTTCTGTCGCTAAGCGCCTGACTGGCCGCCCCCTCTATTGGCGAGAAGACGATCCCGTTAGCGGCAGGGCTCGCCCTGCGGATCTCTCGCCGTTAGTGCAGGCTACGGCCAGAATCTCAGGATGCCAGCCCCGCCGTCCGATGCCTCAACGCCCCTGGCTCCGCCGAAGCAGGATGAGGAGGGAGGGAGCGCCGAGAATCGCCGTCACGACTCCGACCGGGAGATAGGCGACGGCATGGATGTGCAGCCATTCCGAGGTTGGCCCGATCCTCTGCGCGAGGGCGTCGGCGAGTAAGAGGAGGCAGCCGCCCACGAGGACCGATCCGGCTAGCGAACGACGCCAGTCGGTCCCGAAAAGGCCCCTCGAAATGTGGGGCGCGACGAGCCCGAGAAAGCCGATGATGCCGGCCGCACCAACCGCGATCGAGACCATCCCGGTGCCCGCGACGAGGACGATCGACTTCAGCCGTCGCGTGTCGACCCCGAGCCGCCGGGCCGTCTCTTCGCCGATCGCAAAGGCATTGAGGGCGCGGCTCTGGGAGATGAGCAGCGCGCTTCCCACGATCAGGGCGAAGGCGAGGAGGGCGATGATCGGCCAGTAGAGATCGTCGGTGCTGCCCAGGAGCCACTTCAGAACCTCGTTGCTGTCGCGGCCCGATAGCAGGATAAGCAGGCTCATGACCGCGGAGAGCATCGCGCCGATGACCACTCCCGCGAGGAGGAGGGTCACGACGTTCGTCCGACCTCGCCGCCCGGAGAGAACGAGAACGAGGGCAAGCGACGCGAGACCGCCCGCGAAGGCCGCGCCCGCCTGGGCGATCCCGCCGAGAACGCCCGCGAAACCGGCGATCATCGCGATCACGCTCCCGGTGGCCGCGCCGGAGGAGACGCCGACGATGAACGGATCGGCGAGGGGATTCCGGAACAGGGCCTGGAAGGCGGAGCCGACGCCGCCGAGGATGCCTCCGATGCAGAGGCAGCCGAGAGCGCGGACGAGCCGGATCTGCCAGACGGTGTCGTTCGCCGCCGTGCCCGCCCCCGGCCCCCGCAGCAGTTGCCGGATCACCTCCGCCGGCCCCAGATAGCCGCTCGTGCTCCCGTATCCGACGTGGAGGACGAAGATCACGAGAGTGATCGCGACGAGGGCGGCGAACAGCGCCGAACCCGCTTTGGGTCTAGGTGTCGCGGCCACGCCAACGAGTATAGCCCGGAGGCTAGGAGGGAACGAATTTGGCAAGGCCGTCGCGCGATCGGGCCAAGCCTGACGCAAACGGCGCTTGCGCGGAACCCTTTGTCGGCCAATGCGATTGGCGCAAGCCCGTCGTCGGTGCGCTCTCGCGGGCGTGACCGCTCGGCCGACTTCGACCACGCTTTTCCGAATCTTGCCTAATGGCACGTTATGATATAGCACTGGATAGCTTCTAACATTATGCCGTACGAGATGCTAAACGAGATTCTTTCATAAAAATGTAAACAGGCGATATTAACAAAACTACATCCGTGATATGATTTGTCGTGGAGGAGTCATTATGAGACGTTTAGGGCTAAACGGAATCTACCTAAGGCGGAGCACGCCCGTTATTGGCGGTAGCGACCCGTCGTTTGCCAAGGTACAGGTCACTGACATGATTGACAGTTCGCAGGTCGCGACGAACTACATCCTCCACTGCCACCACTGTTACGATGAATGGGCGGAGGCGGGCCACAACTGGGTCTTTAACCCCAAGACCTTTCACTGGGCTGGCGCGGTGCAATGCCAGCCGGGCGATAAGGTCACCCTGACGGAGACGACTCAGAGTCACACTCAGGAATTCGCGGTCGGGACCTCAGTCGAATCCATCGCCCCTCCC
>DATJYD010000072.1:0-3485 GCA_035499755.1 Fimbriimonadaceae bacterium | reverse complement strand
GCGAAAATGTCGAACGACAGCGGCGAGATAGCCGGCAAATGCGCCGTCGTTTGCGGGGTCGAGGTTCGGCTTGCCGTCCTTGCCTCCACTCGCGCACTTGCTGATTGTCATGAACCAGGGCGGTGAATTGGAAAACGCCTCGAAACGCCCGACGCCAAGCTGCTTGGCCCGCGTCAACATCCATCTCTGGCCGGCATCCCGGCTCCAGTCGTACTTGCCGTTCTCGCCGAGGAAGCCCTCCATCTGCGCGCGGGGCTGCATATGGTGGTGGGCCGGGTTCTCGCCGCCGCCGATGTTATAGCGGACGATGTTGAGCTTGAGGCCGACGAAGATCCGCTGGGCGAGCTGCTCGCGCACCGCCGGCATCGAACCGACCACGTTGCCCCACCAGCAAAGGGACGTCCCCCACCCCAGCCACTTCTGGTACTTGATGCTCGGATCGAGGGTGATCATGCCCTCCTGGAGTCGTGCGACCGACGGCCCGAGGGCGGTCGCCACTTCGCTCGATCCAGCCGTCCCGACCCTGGAGGTCGCCGCGCCCTGTTGGGGGACAAGGAGAACTCCGGCGAGTACCGCGATCACGGCGTCATTGTAACACCATCCCCGCGTATGACCCGGGACGCCGCAAGGAGGGTATCTCTATGCAGCGCGGCAGGCCGCGCAGAACAAAGCGGCGCCGGGTCGCCGCACTCCAAACGGCGGTGTCGTGTATCTCTATGCAGCGCGGCAGGCCGCGCAGAACAAAGCGGCGCCGGGTCGCCGCACTCCAAACGGGGTGTCGTGGTATCTCTGTGCAGCGCGGCAGGCCGCGCAGAAGAAGGCGGCGCCGGGTCGCCGCACTCCAAACGGCGGAGTCGTGCCTTGCATGTTGCCTCCCAACTCCTAATCATCGAAGGCAACCCGATGCAAAGGAGCAGGTTGCTAGGGCATGAAGGCGATCCCGGATGCGGGCTATGATACTGGTCGTGTATTGGATCGTCCTGTTCGTGGCGACCCTAATCGTGGGCCGCCGGATTCCGAAGATCCTCCACACCCCGCGAACCGCGTTCCCCGATGCGGACGAGGCGACCTATCGGCGCTGGCGTTCGCGCTCGCTGGGCGCCACATTCGTGTTCCTCGCCTTCACCATCGTCCCGAGCATCGGTCTTCTGATCGTGGCTCAGACGGTGGCCCAGATGATCGCCGAAGGCAAGATCACGCCCTCCGCCAACTTCTCGGCTCTTGCGCTCATCGCAATCCTGGCCGGCGGCGTCGTCTGGGCCCTGATCTGGGGCATTCAGGCCTGGAGGTTGTCGAAGGAGCTGATGCATCCTACGATGCCGCCAAGCTTCTATCCTCGCCCGAATCAGCCAATGGCCGAGACCGGTGCAGCGGAGGCGAGGTTTGAAAACACGACGCCCGAGCCGGATCGTCCCGAGTAGCATAGGAGATTCCAAGAGGACACTCGTGCCAACCACCCCCTCCGATCTTAAGCTCTCAGAATCCCAGCGCCTATTTGACCGAGCCCAGGAGCTCATGCCGGGCGGCGTCAATAGCCCGGTTCGCGCCTTCCGCGCGGTCGGCGGCTCACCCGTCTTCTTCGAGCATGCCAAAGGCTCGAAGCTTTACGACGTCGACGGCAACGAATACATCGACTACGTGTCGTCGTGGGGTGCGGTGATTCTGGGTCATGCCTACCCCGCCATCGGGGAAGCCGTCCATGCGGCGGCCCTCAAGGGAACCAGCTTCGGAGCGCCGCACGAGGGAGAGGTGCGGCTCGCCGAAGAAGTGATCGCTCGCATGCCCGCGGTCGAGAAAGTGCGCTGTGTCAATTCCGGGACCGAGGCGACCCTTGCCGCGATTCGCCTCGCCCGCGCCGCGACCGGCCGCGAGAAGATCGTCAAGTTCGAGGGCAACTATCATGGCGCGGTCGATGCCCTGCTTGCCAAAGCCGGCTCCGGAGTCGCGACCTTCGGCTTGCCCGACAGTGCGGGCGTGCCGAAGTCGGTGACGGAAGGGACCCTCCTTGCCCCCTACAACGACGCGGCCGCGGTGGAGACAGTCTTCAGAGCGAATCCCGGCGAGATCGCGGCCGTGCTCGTCGAACCGGTCGCAGGAAATATGGGCTGCGTTCCTCCCGCTCCGGGCTTTCTCGAGGCCCTGCGCCGGATCGCGTCGGCACACGGCCCTCTGCTCATCTTCGACGAGGTCATGACCGGATTCCGGATCGCGCGCGGCGGCGCCTCGGAGCGGTACGGGATCATTCCCGACCTCGTGTGCATGGGAAAGGTGATCGGCGGGGGGTTGCCGGTCGGCGCGTATGGAGGGCGGCGCGACCTGATGGAGAGGGTCGCCCCGGTCGGCCCGATGTACCAAGCGGGCACCCTTTCCGGCAATCCGCTCGCGATGGCCGCCGGCTATGCCGCCCTATGCGGCCTCAGCGACGCCGAATACGCCACGCTGGAATCGAGCGGCGCCCGCCTGGAGTCGGGCCTGAATCGAATCTTCGAAGAAGCCGGTATCGCCGCCCAGGTCCAGAGAGTCGGCTCGATGATCTCCGTCTACTTCTCCGCCGAACGGGTCACGAACTTCGTTGAGGCGAAGGCGAGCGACACGGCGTTTTTCGCTCGGCTGTTTCATGCGCTGCTGAAGCGCGGCGTCTATCTTCCTCCGAGCGCGCTGGAGGCCTGGTTCCTCAACACGGCTCATTCGGCGGACGACATCGACCGCACCTTCGAAGCCTTCCGAGGCGCGTTAGCCGAGGTTTCAGCTTGACGTCCCCGGCGCCGCTGTTCCTGCGTGCGGCTCGCGGCGAGAGGACGGAGCGCCCGCCGATCTGGGTCATGCGGCAGGCAGGCCGCTATCTTCCGGAGTACCGAAAGCTGCGGGAGGGCATGACGATGCTGCAGGCGGTCAGCACGCCGGAGGTTGCAATCGAGGCCACCCTGCAACCGATCCGGCGATTCGGCTTCGACGCCGCGATTCTCTTCTCAGACCTCACGATCGCCTTCACGCCGATGGGCGCCCCGTTCGAGATCAAGGAGAACGTAGGCCCGGTGATCGAGCGGCCGATTCGGTCGCGGGCGGACTTCGAGACCCTTCACCACTTCGAGCCGAACGAGGGCCTGCCCTACGTCTACGAAGCCATCCGCGAGCTGAAGAAGACTCTCGACGTGCCGTTGATCGGCTTCACCGGCGCGCCCTTCACGCTGGCCTCCTATCTGATCGAAGGAGGGCCTTCGCGCGATCTCAAGCGGATGAAGGCGCTCATGTACTCCGACCCGGATCTTTGGCACGAGTTGATGGGCCTCCTCGCGCAGGTCGTCCGAGATGTGCTCCTTGCGCAGATCGAAGCCGGCGTCGATGCCGTCCAGATCTTCGATTCCTGGATCGGAGCCATCGACGCGCGATCCTACCGTGAATTCGTGCTTCCCCACATGAAGCGGATCTTCGACGGACTTGATGCGCCGAGGAATGGGAACGCCCGGCACGTTACGATCCATTTC
>DATJYD010000071.1:0-4877 GCA_035499755.1 Fimbriimonadaceae bacterium | reverse complement strand
GAGAGCTGGCGGCCCTGCACGATCGGGTAGCTGTCGATCGCGACGAGCAGGGCGAGCTTGTCGGCTTGGACGAGGACCGCGAGGCTCAGCGAGGCCGCGACAAGGACGAACCTCAAGGGGAAAGATGAGAGACCACCGCGTTTAGGTCGCGGGGTAATACCCCAAGGCCCTAACGCCCCAATACCCCGGCCGGCTTCCTTCATTTGCCTCCCAGCATGTCGGCGAAGCCTTGGGCGACGTCGGCGGCGCTGTTCACGCTTCGGACGGTGAAATGGTAGATCGTCCAGTAGTAGTTTTGGGTCAGACTGCTCACGGTGACGCCCCGGCTCGACGATGCGTGCACGAAGGCCCACGGTATGTCGCCGAACTTGGCTTGCCACGCGCTTGGCACCCGCCCGATGTAGATGGCGGTGTGCCGGGTGCCGGAGGCATCGGTGTTGCCGCGCTGGAAAATGATCCGGTCACCGGGCTTGAGTACACGCAGGTCGGTGCTGCCCTGAGGCGCGACCGCTGGATTCGGAAGGAAGATCTCGCGGCCGCCCCGTCGCGATGGGCCGGGCTTGAAATGGACGATGGAGCCGATGGTCTCCTGGGTCGTGACCGGAGCCGGGGGGACCGGCCACCCGATATGCTCGTAGACCTGGGCGACGAAATGCGAGCAGTCGATGCCGGTCGTCAGGCCGTTCCCGCCCCAAACGTAGGGGGTGCCGATGTATTTGAGGGCTTCGTTGGCGACCGGGTTGTTGTTCGGATCGATTTTCGCGGCAACCATCGTTTGGGGGCTGCCGCGAACTTGCAGAGCGGCCTCCGAAACGTAGCCGAGCTCTTTGCCGATGTGGATTCGGTACACCTTCTGAGCGGGGATATAGCCGACGAGTTCGACGAATTCGCCCTTCGCGACCTCGCCTACGCCGGGCGACGAAGGGCTCGAAGTGCTGTGGAGGGTCACCGCGGCCGTCGTGACGGCCGTTCCCATAAAGGTCTCCGCGGAGCACTGGACGATCTGCTGCTTCACCTCCGGCGTCGCCGCAGAGGGTTGGTTCTTGGGCTCGATGACGTTGATCAGATCGCCTGCTTGCGGCTCCGCGCCCGGGGAGATCGTCGTGTTGGCGGCCAGAATCTGGTCCTCGCTCACGCCCCAGTCCTCCGCCAACGACTTCAAAGTGTCGCTCGGCTGCACCTCGTAAAGGCCGGTGATCTTGTAAGACGCCGCCTGCATGGCGCGGATCGCGTTCTCGTCGATTCCGGACATTACCGAGAGCTTCTGGCCGGTATGGAGTTTCTCGCCCGGCCGCAGGCCGTTGACAACCTGAATAAGCGACGCGTCCGTGTGATTGCGATCCGCGAATGCGCCGATATCCTCGTTCGGCTTGACCGCCACGTTCTCGAAGAGAACCGGCATCTGGCTGACCTTCTGGCGAATACCGATAATCGCCCAATCGGTGTCGGGAATCGCTCCGCTGTTGATGTTCTTCACCGGATCGTCGGATCCGGGGTCTTTCTTGAGCACGATCGCGACGTAGGTCTGAAGCTTTCCCACCTCCATCCCGTAGTTATAGGTTTCGGCCCGAACCGGGTTATCGGAGGACGCGGCGCGCACTTTCGCCTGATCGTTCGGGGTCAGGATATCGACGTCGTCGCCGATCGCATTGACGCCGAGGAGGGGAGTGGTCGACGTTTCGCCGATGCGATAGGCCTGCACGAAGGAACTGACGGGAGGGCGGACCCAGAAGAGAAGCGTTTTCGCGGGCGGCGAGACCCCGAAGTCGGGAAGGAGGGGCATGTCCTTCACCATCCGGTCCTTGGCGACGTCGTCGGAGATCCCGATCTTCTTGCACCAGTAGTCGGGAGTGTAGAGATTAAGGCGCTTACCTTCGATATCGACGGTGACGCCGAGGCAGGCGGCGAGGAGATCGAGATCGATCATCGTGGTCGAGCCACGACCCTTGACGTCCACCTCGCGGGGAAAGTCCTGCATCGAGAGCTTGCGGACCGGGTCCGTGCTGCCGGGGGCGTAGATGAGGGCCTCCGTCCCCGCCTTCTCCATGGGGATGCGGACGAGGACATTCCCGTCGGCGCCGATCATATAAGCCTTGCCGGGATCGACCTTCAGTTCGAGCCGTCCACCTGAGAAGAGCTGGACCGCATCCCGAATCGGCACGAGGTACTCGTCGAGTTCGAGCATAACCGGCTTGAGGTCGGCGGGCTGGTCGTTGAGTTGAATCGACAGGTCGGGCAGATCCTGCTGGGCCATCGTGGCGATGGGTATTGCGAAAGCGAAGAGGAGGGCCAGGAGCCTGAGTGTTGGGGTATTGGCGCGTTGAGCCGAGCCCGTCGCTCGCAGGCTCGCCGGAGAGAAGCGGCGCCGGTTCGCCACACTCCAAATCACTTGGAGCCTCCCGCCGCGCCGTCGGGGTTGACAAGGTCGGGATAGGCGGCGACCAGGAGCATGCGATTGAGCTTGAGGAGATCGTCGCCGGAAGGCTGCTGCTTGAGCAGGGCCGCGGTCTTGGCGGACAGCTTCACGCCGGCGAAGGCGGTCTCATCGTAGATCGAGCCGTTCTGAAGGGCAAGGTTGAGCAGGGTCACGAACTGCTGCCTCGACTTGGTGTCCAGCGGGGCGTTGAAATCCGTGTTGGCCGCCCATTGCTTCGCCTTGGGATAGGTGGCGGCAGCCGTAACGAGGTTCCAGAGGCGCTGGGAAACCGGATCGGCGTGAAGGCCCACCGTCTTGACGAGACCGTCGAGGTTCTTGAATCGCAAGCCTCCGATCAGATTGTCGGATACGGCCACGCTGACCCGCGAAGTGTAATCGGGCTCGTTCAGGGACCTAGCCATCACGAGATCCCGGCCGGCGGCTTGGTCGACCGTCGCGCCCTGCATCGATTGCATGGTCTGAAGGACCTCCTGGGCTTTCTCGGGGTTCGAAAAGAGGATCGCCTTGACTTGATCGGCGCCGAACGCATCGAAGAAGAGATCGTTGCCGGCCGTCGGGAATTGAATCTGCCCGGGCATCACGTGGGCGTCGTTGGACGAATAGGAGTCGTGGGGATAGAACTGGTAAAACTGGCCGTCGACCTGGCCCAGGATCACGAGATACCCCTCCTGCCCGACCTTTACCGTCATGTGGATCTTGCGGCCGGCCTCGTAGCCGGTCTGATTGGGATCCATGTTGATCGAGATCTTGCTCGCATCCGGGTTGTCCATGTTCCAGACGTCGATGAGATTCTTGGTCGGAGCGGGCGGAACGGGCTTCGAAACGTTGTTGTCGAGCGCGTGGGAGTTGATGTAGTCCTTGGAGATCGTCGGATTCTGTTGCCGGCCGGCATTGGCGAGTTTTTGCTGCATCTCCGACTTGACCTCGTCGTGGACCTGCAGCCAGGACTGGCTGTCGTCCTTGAGGTTCGAGATCAGTGCCCAGGTGAAGAGGCCGTGCCGCTCGTTTTCGAACGTGCCTTCGAGGGCCTCCTCATTCGAGGTGCAAGCGGTGTAGTAGCAGATGCCGGTGCCGTTTTCCAGCTTCGCGTTGGTGTCCTGGTTGTTCGCCGGCTGAGGAGGTGGACCGAAGTCCAAGCTGCGGGACTGCTCGGCCGGCGGGTCCCAAAAGCGAGCTTCGAGGTGGAAGGGATCACTTTCGAGGCCTCGCGCCATGACTCCCGCCGCCATGCCTCCGGAGAAGCAGGCGTCGAGGATGACGGTGCGGCTCTTCGCCGGTACTTTGAGCATCGCCGCGTTGAGTTCGTCGGTCGTGAGATCGTTGCCGTCGCTCGTCGCATCATGGGGCATGAGGGCGGGATGGGGCACGCGGCGGCCGTGGCCCGCGAAGTAGAAGACGAACCGCTCGTCGTGCTTCATCGTCTTTCCGCAGGCGGCGATCGCGTCGAGAATGCCCTGCTTGGTCGCCTTCTCGTTCGTGAGGAAGGTGACTTTGAAGCCGTTCTTTTCGAGCAGCGCTTTGATCGCGGTCGCGTCGTTGATGCACCCGCGGAGGGTGCTCGCGGAGATCAAGGGCGCGTACTCCTGGACTCCGACGACAACCGCCTGATCGGCGCGGCAGGGACATACGGCCGCGAGCAGCGACAATACGATCACCCAGCGGTTGAAAACCGCGGAGACCCACGGGTTGGAGACCCGTGTCACTTTGGACCCTTTCATGTTCCCGTTAACGAGCGCGGGGCGCGCTCAGTTTCCATGCTATTGCTGTTTGTTGGCGACTTGTTGAGACATCCGCTGGATTGCGGCTTGTTCGTCGGGAGACGGATTCCGGCTCGAGGCGTCGGTGAGCAGCACGTTGGCTTGATCCCACTGCCCGCTTGAGATCATGTATCGGGCGATCGCGATGTCCACGAACGTCCAAGTAGGCGCCGCGCTGTTCGCTTTGTCGTTGGCGAGCAGGTAAGCCTGCTTGGCGCTGCCCGGATTGAGCTTCTCGGTGACTCGAGCGAGCGCGAGGTAGTACATCGCGTCGGCGACTCCTCCGTTACCGATCTTCTTGGTGGCTTCGAGGAGAGCCTGCTTGGCCTGGTCGACCCTGCCGAGGCTGGCGAGCGCATAGGCGCGAACGGCAAGGGCGCCGCCGCCATTCCCATGCGCCGCTTGGACCGCGGCAACATAGCCCTCCCGAGTGTCGGGCAAGAGGTGCAGGTAACCGGGCGGAGGCGTCGCCGTCGGCGCCGGACCGGTGTTCCCACCCGGATTGGTGGGATTTGTGTTGCCTTGGCCGCTTGGGCCGGTATTGCCCTGACCGGCCGGGCCTGTATTGCCTTGGCCGGCGGGACCGGTGGGATTCGTCGTTCCGCCTGGACCGGTCGTCCCTCCCGGACCCGTCGTTCCGCCTGGGCCGGTCGTTCCGCCTGGGCTACCAGGCTCGACAGTCT
>DATJYD010000070.1:0-4484 GCA_035499755.1 Fimbriimonadaceae bacterium | reverse complement strand
GCACCTATGGCAGACATGCGCATCGATTACCTGCTGATCGGCGGAGGCCGGACCTCCGCCAACGCCGCCCAGGCCATTCGCGAATCCGACCCCGACGGCTCGATCATGATCGTCGCGGGCGAGGACCGAAAACCCTACGACCGGCCGCCCTTGAGCAAGAACTTCCTGGAGGGCCGGCCACCCAATCCGGACGACGTCGAATCCAAGGCCGACGATTTCTTCGACAAGCACAACGTCCAGCTTTCGCGCGGGATCGCCGCCGACAACATCGATCCCGACCTGAACCTGGTGACCCTCGCCGACGGCAAGCGATTCGAATACGGCAAACTCCTTCTCGCGACCGGCGCCTCGCCGATCCCCCTGAACGTTCCAGGCACGGATCGGGACGGCATCTACTACCTCCGAAGCGTCGATGACTCGATGCGGATCCGGGATGCCGCGGCTCGCGGGAAGCGGGCGGTGATGATCGGGGCGGGCTTCGTCGGCACGGAAGTCGCGGCGACGCTATCCGGTCTCGGCGTTCATTGCACGATCGTCAGCCGCGAGAACCGGCTCTGGGACAAGGTTCTCGGCCAGGAGAGCGGCCGGTGGCTGGTTCGCTACTACGAATCGAAAGGCGTTGCCGTCAAGACCAACGCGGAGGTCGCGGAGATCACCGAGGAGGGGGTGCACCTCAGCTCGGGCGACGTGCTTCACGCCGACATGATCGTGGTGGGCGTCGGGGTGCGACCCAATGTCGGCCTCGCCAAGGATGCGGGGCTCGAGACCGCGCCAAACGGCGGCGTGATCACGGATTCGACACTGCGTACGTCCGATCCCAACATCTGGGCGGCCGGAGACATCGCGCGCTACGAGGATATCAACTTCGGCAAGAGCTGGCGGCTGGAGCACTATATGAACGCCGACTGGCAGGGAACCCATGTTGGCAAGAACATGGCGGGAGCGAACGAGCCGTTCACCCAGGTGCCCTACTTCTTCTCCGACATCTTCGACCTGCATTTCATCTTGCGCGGCGATGCGGAGGATGGAGAGAGCGCCAAGGTGATCGGCGATCGCGAGAGCGGCGAGTTCATCGAGTTGTACGCCTACGACGACGGCCGCCTCGCAATGGGCCTCGCCTTCACGCGCGACCCCGATCGCCAAGATCAGATCGGCGACCGGATCGAGCGTTACATCCTCGACAAGCGCAGCGTGGCCGATCTCGGCGAGGGCTCGTTCTCGGCGAGTTAACCCTCGCTCGGTCCGGTTTCGTTTCCGGCCAGAGCCGGGATCTCCGTGGCGATGTTGCATGAGACCGTGGTCAAACCGGGAGAGCGAGCCTCGCCGGACACGATGGACGTCACGTTCACGGCAGAAGTGCCCCGACCCATTGCGCTGACGGAGCCAGCGGACTTTGCGTGACATCCATCCCATGGCGTAGCTACTCTCGTATGCCGCGAAGGTCTTGACCGGTGAGAATCGGTGCAAATCGGCGGTTCAATCCAACCGCGTTGCGCCGCAGTTGCCAATGGGCCGCGCGTTGTTCCGATCCTAGAAACCTCTGCGTTGAAGCCTGCGCCCTCCATTTGGTTGCGGCGACGCGCCAGAGCTTCGGCAAGTCGCTCTCTGCTCGCAAGTGACTCGGACAAAACAACAGCCGGGAATAATCCCGCTTCGATGCGTGTCAACTTACCGTCGGCTGCCGTGAGAGACCCTCTTGACGACCGGCCAAGGAGAGGCAATGATGGAAAACTCAATTCTCGATCCCGACGGCATCGACCGACGCGGCTTTCTCAAGTGCATGGCCTGGGCGGGAACCGGGCTCCTCTACACCCTGCATGGCGGGGTTCTCAAGTCGATTCCGCTCATGGACGCCCTCACTGGCCAACCGGACGCGGTGAAGGCGATGAAGGCCGCGAGCTTCAGCTTCGTGCAGATCAGCGACAGCCACATCGGATTCAGCAAGGACGCGAATATGGATGTCATCGGCACCCTCCGGCAGGCGATCGATTCCATCAACCGGGCCGCCAAGCCGGACCTGCTCCTGCACACCGGCGATCTCAGCCATCTCTCCAAGCCCGAGGAGTTCGACGCCCTCGATCAGGTGCTGAAGAGCGTGAACACGAGCCAGCGTTTCTTCGTCCCCGGCGAGCACGATGTGCTGGGCGACGACGGCGCCGCCTACCTCGCCAGATACGGCAAGGGGTCGAAAGGGCATGGCTGGTATAGCTTCGATCATCGGGGCGTGCACTTCGTCGGCCTCGTGAACGTGATGAACCTCAAGGCGGGCGGGCTAGGCAACCTGGGCGAGGATCAAGTCGCCTGGCTGGCCGACGATCTCAAGGGGTTGCGGGCGAGCACGCCGGTCGTCGTTTTCGCTCACATCCCGCTGTGGTCGGTCTATCCCGAGTGGGGCTGGGGTACCGACGACGGGGCTCGAGCCTTGTCGATGCTCCAGCGCTTTGGATCGGTGACGGTTCTGAACGGCCACATCCACCAGATCGTGCAGAAGGTCGAAGGCAATATCACCTTTCACACCGCCCGCTCGACCGCGTTCCCCCAGCCTGCGCCGGGCTCCGCACCCTCGCCCGGTCCCATGAAGGTTCCCGCCGGGCAACTCGCCTCGGTGCTCGGAGTCACCCACGTCGACTACGTGCAGGGGAACGGGTCGCTGGCGATCGTGGATTCGACCTTGGCGGCCGCTCCCGCCCAGTCGAAGATCGCGATCGAGAACTTTGCCTTCATGCCCCCGACCCTCGGAGTCGCGCAGGGGTCGACGGTGACCTGGACCAACCGCGACGAAGAGCCTCACTTGATCGCGGAAAAGACCGGCCGCTTCAAGTCCAAGCCGCTCGATACCGGCGATTCCTTCTCGCATGTCTTTCTCGAAGCGGGCACGTTCGACTATTTCTGCACGATGCACCCGAAGATGCAGGGGAAGCTGGTGGTGGGTTAGCGGCGATGGAGCTTGTGGCTAGTGTGACGATTGACGATCGGGGAGACGAGCGATCGTCGTCGACGGCTAATAGTCAATCGTCAATCGTCAACAGGACAGGGTGAGGAAGAGGTCAGGTTCTTAGGACGCAATCCAGACGAGCGTTTCCAGCGCGAGGTGCTTTGCCACCTGAACGCGGCCTACAACCTTGCCAGATGGCTCATGAAGAACGATCCGGACGCCGAGGATGCCGTCCAAGAGGCGACCATCCGCGCCTTTCGGGCCTTCGGCGGTTTCCGTGGTGGGGAGCCGAAGGCCTGGTATCTCGCGATCGTCCGCAATACCGCCATGAACCACCTCCGATCGAAGAACCGGCGGGCCGAGATCGAAACCGGGGACGAATCCGATCTGGCGGACGTTCCGACCCCGACCATCGGGCCGGATGAGGCGATGGAGCGCACCTACGATGCCGAGACGCTGCGACATGCACTCGAAGCGCTTCCCCCGGCGTGGAGAGAAGTGGTTGTTCTTCGAGAGTTCGAGCAGATGAGCTACAGGGAGTTGTCGGAAGTCACGGGAGTGCCGATCGGAACGGTCATGTCCCGCCTTTCCCGGGCGCGCCAACGGCTCTCCGAGTTGCTGAGGGAGGAGGGCCCATGATCTGCGACGAGGCCCGAATCCTCCTCAGCGCCTACCAGGATGGCGAGTTGCCGCCGGAGCGGCGCGAAGCGATCGAGCAACACCTGAAGGCGTGTCCGGCATGTGCCGCAACCCTTGGGCGGAGCCTTCGCCTCGGCGACGCCATCCGGGCGCACGCCCCGAGCTACCGGGCTCCCGAGTCCTTATGGAATGCCCTTTCGCCTGCGACTTCGCCGCGCTTCTGGCGGCCGTTCGCGGCGGGTCTGGCGATCGGCCTGGCCGGAGTTCTCGCCGTCTTCCTCCTGCTCGGCCGGCCCGCCCCGCGCGATTTCACAGCCGACCTCGTCTCGGACCATGTGCGGTCGCTGATGGCTTCACATCTGATCGACGTGCAATCGACGGATCGGCACACGGTGAAGCCATGGTTCCTCGGCAAGCTCGACTTCTCGCCTGCCGTGCCCGATCTTTCGGCCGACGGTTTCCCATTGGTCGGAGGCCGTCTCGACTATGTCGGTCGCCATCCCGCCGCCGCCCTCGTCTATAGGCGGGCGAAGCATGTGATCAACGTCTTCGTTCTCCCCGCGCGAGCCGACTTCGTCGGGGGGCATGATCTGGATGGCTATCACGTCCGACGCTGGCGGATCGGCGACCTCGACTACTGGGCCGTGTCGGATGTCGAACCGGCCCAGCTCCAGGAGTTCGCGACGCGTTTTCAGTCCGCCGGTTGAAGGCGCATGGGCATGGCGTGCGGCGAGCGCGGCATTCGACCAGCTCATTCGTCGCGCGGTTTGTGGTTTGATTGAAGGTGCCCCTCGCGGGCGAGCCTTATGAGCCAGTTGGTGGAGATATGGCCAGTCGCAACCGGCATCTTGGATCTGCCGGAGGATTGGCCGCGCCTGGAGGTCGCCGAGATCCGCCGCGTCGAGACCGA
>DATJYD010000069.1:0-5075 GCA_035499755.1 Fimbriimonadaceae bacterium | reverse complement strand
ACGTCCGCATCAGCCAGGCCTCGAAGAACCAGCCGTTGTCGAACGGTCGCAAGGTCTTCGCGGTCACGGCAACCGACTGGTTGGGCAATACGGTTACCAAGGAGTTCGTGCTAACGGTCGACAACACGCTTCCGGTCACGGTTACCCCTCCCTCGGACAAGAACAAGCCCGGTGGCCCCGGCAAGGGCGTCGGCGGCGGCGGCGGCGGCCTTGGAGCCGGCTAGCTCAGCATGGTTCGAGAGGACGGCTGCGGAGTCTTGATGGATTCCTCATGCCTTCTGTCGAGACCAGTCGAACTGGAGGAAGCCTCGCGGCCGATTGGTCTTCGATCCTGATGGACGTCTTGGGCTGGCAGGCGTTGCTCGCCGCCGAGATGTCTCCCAACAAGGGCCTGGCTCTCCTGAGAGAGCTGGGCTCCTTGCGTGAAGGCTGGGCCCCGGCCATCCAGAGACACCCGATCCTTAACGACAAGGAGCGGGAGCGAGCCCGCGATCTGCAGCCCGACAAGGTGGCGAAGGCCGTCGCGGCGGGCATTCACGTCGTCACCCGGGAGAGCTTTCCGGAGCCGATGGCCGCGCTGAGATACCCTCCCGCCCTCTTCGCATGGGGCGATTTCGAATGCACGCGGACGCCCTGCCTCGCGATAGTCGGCACTCGGGCGGCGACGACCTACGGAAAGGCCGCAGCCATGAAGTTCGCCGAGGCATTCGCTCGGGCCGGCGTGACGGTCGTAAGCGGCGGCGCGCTCGGGATCGACGCGGCCGCCCATCGCGGCGCCCTGTCCCATTCGGGAAAGACGATCGCCGTGCTCGCGGGAGGGATCGAGCAAGTCTATCCGGCCGTGCACGCCGGGCTGTTCGCCCAGATCCGAGGGAGCGGGTGCCTCGTCAGCGCGCACGCGATCGGCTCTCGGCCCAACGGATTTCGCTTTCTTGGCCGCAATCACCTTATCGCCGGCCTAAGCACCGGGGTCGTGGTGGTGGAAGCGCCTGAGCGGTCGGGAGCCCTGAGCACCGCTCACGCGGCGAATGAACAAGGTAAACAGGTCTTCGTCGTGCCCTCCAATATCGATAATGCCAACTTCAAAGGCTCTCATGCTCTCATTCGCGACGGGGCGACTCTCGTCGATCACCCCGATCAGGTTCTCGAGACGATCGGCTTGACCTCGGTTGCCGCCCAGCCGATGCTCCCCGATCTCTCTCCGATCGGGGAGCGGATCGTCAAGGCGATCTCGGATTCGCCCCTGACCCCTGAGTTCATCGTCGAGCGGACCGGCCTCGACACTCCTGAAGTCATGGCCGAGTTGACGATGCTCGAGATCGACGGCCGCGTGATTCGTGACGGCGGCAAGTACGCGGTGCGCTCATGACCGGCTCTTTCGACGCTCTCGGGCCGAACGGATTCGGCGTCTACGAAGTCGATCTTTCCGCGCCGGCGCCGCGCTTTTCCCGCGTCAGCACCCCGCCGAAGGGTCTTTTGATCCCAGGGTTCGTGGATATTCATATTCACGGCGCGTTTGGAATCGACTTCATGTCCGCCTCCACCGAGGACATGGAGGCGCTGTGCCGGAAACTGGAGAAAGTCGGCTACGAGGGATTTCTACCGACTACGATCACCGGCTCCGCCGAGTCGATCTCTCAGGCCCTGGAGCGCTTGCCGATCGACTCGATGATTCTTGGGTTCCACCTGGAGGGCCCGTTCATCAGCCCCACGTTTCCGGGCGCCCAGCCCCCGAGCTTCATCCTGAATCCGCCCGGCGAACGGTCGGAATGGGACGCGATTCTCCTCGACCCTCGCCTAAAAGTCGTCACCCTCGCCCCTGAGATTCCGGGCGCCCTGGAGCTGACCAGCCGGCTCATGAAGAGAGGCGTGATCGTGAGTATGGGTCACACGAATTCGACGTACGACGAGGCCCGCCGGGGATTCGAGTTCGGGGCTTCCCACACGACCCACACCTACAACGCGATGCGCGGTCTTCACCACCGCGAAGCCGGGACTGTCGGGTACGCGCTGTTGAACGACTCTTTGACCTGCGAGTTGATCTACGATCGCCTCCACGTCTCGCGTGAGGCCGCCCGCCTCCTTGTCAAGTGCAAACCGCCCGACCGCCTTATCGCGGTGAGCGATTCGACGTTGGCGACCGGCTTGCCTCCGAATCAGAAGGTCACGATGTGGGGGCTGGAGTGCGTGATCGGCAGGAGGGAAGTGCGACTCGCCTCCAACAACGCCCTCGCCGGGAGCGCGATCACTCTCCTGGATGCGTTCCGCAACTTGCATCAGGACTTCGGCCCGGAAGTCGCGATCCGCGCCTGCTGCCTGAATCCGCGACGCGCTCTGCAAATCCCGGATGTCCGAAAGTGGCTGATCCTCGACCGAGAGTCGCTGGAGATCATGGATACGGTCTGGATCTAACTCGCGACAACCACTCGCACATCGGCTCGCTCGAACGACTCCCGAATGGCGGGATCGGGTTCGGTGTCGGTAACGACCACGTCCACCTCGTCGACTCGGGCGACGGTCGCTAGCGAACGGCTCCCGAACTTGGTGTGGTCGATCAGGGCGATCATCGAAGCCCCTGTCTTCTTGAGTCCGATCTTCACCTCGGCGAGGCTGAGATGGGCGTCCGTGAAACCATCCTCCGGCGTATAGCCTTTGGCGGAGAAGAAGACTTTGTCGGGATGGAGGTTCGCCAGGGCCTCCTGAAAGAGGGCGCCAACGAAGGATCGGGCGGTCGAGTTGAACTCACCGCCGATAAGGACGAAGGGCGCCTCCTCGGAGGCCAGCACGTCGGCGACGTCGAGGCTCGTGACGAAGGCGTTCACTCGTTTCGCGGGAAGAAGACGGGCGAGGGCGAGGCAGGTCGTGCTCGCGTCGAGAGCGACCGCGTCGCCCTCCTCGATGAGGTCGAAGGCGGCGCGGGCGATGCGCTCCTTGGCCTCGATGTTCTGGGTCGACCGGTAGAAGTAGGAAAGCTCCTCGGCGCGTTTCTCGTTGATGCGGGCGCCCCCATGGACGCGAATGATCTGTCCCCGGTCGGCAAGCTGATCGAGATCCCGCCGGATCGTCATCTCGTGCACGCCGTACTCGGCGGCGAGGTCCTTGATCCGCACGGATTTGTCGACGCGAACCCTCAGGAGGATGTCCTGCTGCCGATCCGATGCCAGTTCGAGGGTTTCACGCATAGCCTTACACCCCCTCCTCTTGCCGGATGGTTCGTGCCGGGAGGAGGAGGGGGCAGGGGGGCGGAGGGGTCACACGAACTCCCGGAAGATCTCCCGAGATGGCGACGGAATGACGGCTCGATCGACGAGGATGCCATCCCGCCGAGCGACCGCGCAGCCCGCGGAGACGGCGGCTTCGAGGCTCGCCACGTCGCCGGTCATGAGCACGAAACCCTTGCCGCCTAACGCCATGGCCAAATGCAGCCGGAACAGGGTCACGTTCGCGGCCTTCACCGCCGCGTCCGCGCACTCGATGATGCTCGCGGCAGAGAAGGTCTCGATGACCCCCAGCCCGCGGGCCTGGCCAGGCTGAAGCTCGGTCATCCCGCCGATCGCCGGGAAGATCGACGGATGCAGCCCGGAGATCACCCGCTTCTCGATCGTGAATCCAAATCCCGCGCTCACCCCTGCCTCGACGGCGGCGGTGACGGAGGCCACGTCTCCCGAGACGGCGATCAGGTATTTGCCGGAGCAGATCGTGCGCGCCATGAGCACGGTGATCGTGGCGGCCTTGATCATCGCGTCCTGCACCACGAATCCTCGCGCGACGCTGGATAGCTCTACCAGCCCGACCGTGTCGATGTCAGTCATTCAACACCCCAATACCTTCCCTCATCTGGCCTCGATCACGACCGCGCCGTCGGTCCCGGTAATGACCCCGTCGATACTTGCGTGGATCCGCGCGCCCAAGGCACCTGCAGCCGGCGCCGCCAACAGATCCCCAACCCGGACCGAATCGCCGGCCTTCACGGCAGCCACTGCCGGCGCGCCCGCGTGCTGCTTGAGCGGGAGCTTCACTCTCGCCGGCGAGAACCGGTGCTCGACGAGCGGACCGACGTTTTCGAAGTCCGCGAGCCCGAGCTTGAGCATCAGCCGCTTCGTAGGAATGCGGCGGAAGTCGGCCATCGGGTGGGGAACGATGTCTTCGCGCGGCCCCTTGTAGGTCATGTCGAGCCTGCGCGCAGTCGGCTTGGCCTGTACGCAGACGTTCTTGGGATCGAGATCCTCCGGGCAGGCGAACATCGTGCACAGGTTGCACTCGCAGCAGTAGAGGGTCGCCGCATGCAACTCATCCTCGGCCGCTCCGAATAGCAGAGCCCGCATCGCTCCGTGCGGTTCGATGGGGTGGCCGAGCAGATACCTCGGGCAGAGATCGGTGCACATCCGGCACTGGTCGCAGGCCGACTTGCCGATGTGATGAATCTGCTTCCACGGCTTCTCATAGCGCTGGATCAGCGGGTGCTCGCGGGGCAGCACGATCACGCCGCCGAGCGTCTTCGTCACCGGATCGTCGAGCGACTTGACCAACTCGCCCATCATCGCCCCTCCGAGCAGAACGCCGATCTCGCGAGCCGTCGCCCCGCCCGCCGCCGTGATCACGTCGCGGAAGGGCGTGCCGACCGGAACGCGCAGGGTCACGGGGGTCGCCACCGCACCCGCGACCGTAAGATATTTGTGGGTCACCGGCTCGTCGATGCCGATGTTCATGAGGGTCTCGACGTTGGCGACGACCGTATCGACGTCTCGGGGCAGTCCACCCGGAGGGATGACCTTGCCCGTGATGTCGTGCACCATCAGGAACTCGTCGCCCGCCGGGTAGGTGTCGGTGAGGGAGAAGATGCTCACGTTCGCGGGAAGCTGCGGGCGGAGCGCGTCCATAACGTCGTGGTACTTCTCTTTGATTCCGATGACCGCTTCCTTCGCGCCGACGCAGTTCATCGCGATCTTCAGGCCCTTGAGGACCTCCGGCGCATAGTGATGGAGCAGTTCCTTGTCCTTGTGCAGGAGCGGCTCGCATTCGGCCGCGTTGACGAGAACGCTGGAGACCTTGGTCTGGAGCTTGACCGCGGTCGG
>DATJYD010000068.1:0-3537 GCA_035499755.1 Fimbriimonadaceae bacterium | reverse complement strand
GGCATCTACGCCCGCGCGATGGACCTCGATCTCAACGACCCCAAGGTCACGGATGCCGTGCGCGCCAATCTCGCCTATGACCTCATCGCCCGCGATGTGGATGAGGACGGCACGCATTTCACCCAGACCGTCAACAAGTTCCAATACCACGGCTTCTTCATGCGCGACACCTCGTTTATCGCGCACACCTACGATCTCCTGAACCTGCAGGACGTCGCCGGGCAGACCGTCGACCACTATCTGATCCGCGACGCCTCCGGAACGGTGACCGGCCTCAGGCACGACAGCCCCGACGACTGGGGCCAGTCTCTTTGGGCGATCGGCGCTCACTTCCGTGCAACCGGCGATCTCGCCTTCGCGCGCGAGGTTCATCCCGCGATCCCCGGTCATCTGGACGACTTCGTCACGGCGATCAAGAGCGATCCGCTCGGCCTTTGGCCGGTCGCCGGGCCCTACGACAACGAACTGGTGAACGGGCACTACACGAGTCACAACCTCTGGGCTCTCCTCGGTCTCAAAGAGGCGGAGAACCTGTGCCGGGCGGTGGGCGACAAGGCGAACGCGGATCGTGCGCACCGCTACTACGTCGACTTCCGCAAGACCTTCGTGAACCGCCTCGCACAGATCACCGCCAAGGACGACGGCTACATCCCTCCCGGCCTCGACGATCCGCTGGCCGGCCATGACTGGGAGAACGCCTCCGGCGGCGTCTACCCGTTCGGCGTCTTCCCGCCGTTCCATCCCTGGGTGACGGCGACCGTGAACATGGAGCGCGAGTACAAGTACCGCGAGGGCATCATGACCTGGGGGCCGAATGCCTGGAAGGGCAAGGTCGCGGCCGAGACCGGCCAGGACTACGATCCGCTCTTCCTCCACGACTACGACACGTTCCAGGTCACGGAGACGCTCCTCGCCCGAGACGAGCAGCAGAAGGTGATCGAGGACCTCTATTCGACGCTCGTGCACACCTCATCGACCCATGCCGGCTTCGAGACCTCGATCCGGCCCTGGAGCAATCGCGATCCCGACGGAAACTTCCCGCCCCACGGCTGGTTCGCGGCGCGCTACAACGAGCTTGTCCATAACATGCTCGTGCGTGAGTTCGACGGGGCCGTCCACCTCTGCTCGGCTCTCTCGCCGCAGTGGATCGCCCCCGGCAAGACGATGACGGTCGAGCGAGCGGCGACGAACTCCGGCGTGTTCAGCTTCACGATCCACTCGACCGCGACGGGCGCGGTGATCGACATCGATCCGAAGTGGAAGAAGCCGCTGCCGATGATCCTCCACTTCCCGTGGTTCGTCCACGTTACTTCGGCTCGGGCCGGAAACGAGAGCTTCTCCACCGGCAAGGGCGAGATCGAACTGAAGCCGACGGTGCGGCAGGTGGTGCTGAAGTGGCGCTGGACCTCGCATCCCGACCTCAGCTACGCGCGAGCCGTGCGGATCTGGCTGCGAAAGGCCTACGAGCCGAAGCCGGGGGAGGACATGGATCATCTCTTCCCGACCCCGACTCGGCCCGGGCTCGCCGAGCCGGAGACCCAGTTCGCCGATCGCTACGAGCTGAGGCTGACCTCGCGGTCGGGCGAGGGGATCGTTCATTACACCCTGGACGGCTCGACCCCGACCCGGCGGTCTCCGGTCTTCGGCAAGCCGGTGACGATCACCAAGCCCTGCACGGTGAAGGCGATCGAGATTTGGGCGGACGGACGGACGAGCGACGTGATGATCGCGAAGCTGACGAAGGCGGTCTATGTGCCCGCCGTGAAGCCGGCCGAGACGCCCGATCCGGGCGGGCTGGCCTACCAGTACTATGAGGCGGACATCAAGGCGATGCCGGACTTCGCGAGCCTGACGGCGACGCGAAGCGGGGTTGCGCCGAGAGGCGATCTCGACGACATTCAGCATCGGGCGGAGATCTTCGCGGTCCAGGAATCCGGCTACGTCAAGGCGCCGACGGATGGCATTTACACCTTCTGGACCGGCTCCGACGACGGCAGCAAGCTTTGGATCGACGGTGGGCTGGTGGTGGACAACGACGGCCCCCACGCCTACCAGGAGATCCAGGGCGAGATCGCGCTGAAGGCGGGCCTGCACACGATCCGGGTCGCCTACTGGGACTCGGGCGGGGCGAACTACCTGCGCCTGTTCTGGAAGCAGCCGGGCTCGAAGAAGGAGCATTTCTCGCCGGACGCGCTGCTGCATTAGGTTCGTGCCGGCCGCGGGGTGTGGGTGCCCTCTTTTCGGCCTGCTCACCTATCGCGGGATCGCAGCACGTATGCACGTGGTAGTCTGGCGCCGTTGCGAGGGCAAACGGCTCGCAAGGGAGGACTCATGAGTACGTCCCTTCCGAAGAGGCTCCTTGCGGAGCTGATCGGCACCTTTTGGCTCGTTCTCGGTGGATGCGGCAGCGCCGTTCTCGCCGCGGCGTTCCCCTCACTCGGCATCGGCTTCCTCGGGGTTGCCTTGGCGTTTGGGCTCAGCCTGATGACGATGGCCTTTGCGATCGGGCCAATCTCTGGGTGCCATGTGAATCCCGCGGTGTCCGTTGGGCTGTGGATTGGGAGGCGGTTCCCCGGCAAAGACGTCGTCCCCTATGTGATTGCCCAGCTCCTTGGCGCAATCGCGGCGGCGGCCGTGCTGTTCATCATCGCCAGCGGCAAAGAGGGGTTCGATGTTGCGGGCGGCTTTGCGGCGAACGGCTTCGGCGAGCACTCGCCCGGAGGGTATGGCATGGTCGCGGCGCTGGTTTGCGAAGTCGTCATGACCTTCATGTTCCTGATGATCATCCTGGGCTCGACCGACAAGCGCGCGCCGAAGGGCTTCGCGCCGATCGCGATCGGCCTCGGCCTCACGGTTATCCACCTGATCAGCATTCCGGTCACGAACACGTCGGTGAACCCGGCGCGAAGCACGAGCCAGGCATTGTTCGTCGGTGGCTGGGCCACTCAGCAGCTTTGGCTCTTCTGGGTCGCGCCGATCGTCGGCGCCGCCCTCGCGGGGCTGGTCTACCTGGCGTTCGAAACGGGCGAGGCGGAGACGGCGGGACAAGGCTAGCATTTCGCTTGCGCCGCGCGTATCGGGTGCTGACGGCCACTCACTGGGGCCGTCGACCGCACCTCTCGCGGCATTGCGGCTTCCGCCGGTGTAGCGCCTGCCTGCCATCCGGGCTAAACTGTCGTTCGGGAGTGGTTCCGGTCTGGTGACTGGCTCGGTCTTCAAAACCGCTGTGACCTCGGAAGGGGTCGGGTGGGTTCGATTCCCACACATTCCCGCCACTTTTGGTCGCATGGTTCACACGGTCCAGGAACGGGGATGCCCTCCCCTTCGCTACCCGCTCCGGCCTTCCGGGGGTCTGTGTGAGGGCATTCTGCGATCCCTCCGGGATCGGGTCTTCGATGAGCGCCTTTACCCGGGGTCGCCGGAGCGACCCCGGGCTATGTTCTGCGATCCCTTCGGGATCGGGGCTTCAATGGGCGCCTTTCCCCGGGGTCGCCGGAGCGACCCCTGGGGCTACGGTCTGCGATCCCTCCGGGATCG
>DATJYD010000067.1:0-4924 GCA_035499755.1 Fimbriimonadaceae bacterium | reverse complement strand
TCAAGAACGGATACCTGTCGGTCCGATTCAAGCCTTCCAGCCCTTATTTCAGGGTTATTCGCGAAGTCTACAAAGAGCTGCTGGCAATCGAAGCGGAATCAGGCAATAAGCCGGGTCTTCGCCAAGCCGCGATGGAGAGAGCGGGAGAACGACTCGGCGCGATCCTGAACGAGAAGGGATTCGCGGACTACGACGACTTCATGCAGATGGCGATGGCGACCGAGATGAGCAGCCGGGAGAAGCTGATCGGCGCCGTTGAGCGCGTCCAGCCGGCGGATCGGAAGAGCGCTTGGGCGGAATCGCTGTCGATGTGCTACGAATTTGAGGACAAGCTCGAATTGATGTTTCGGCGCGTCGAGACCTTCCTCAGCCTGATCGCGCAACTCGAGTCGAGCTCCAGCTTCATCCTCAACCTGGCGGAGCAGATTCATTTGCTTTCCCTGAACTCGCTGATCTCCAGCCATCGCCTCGGCGAACAGGGTCAGGGGCTCGCGGTCGTCGCGAACGATCTTGCCCGGATTTCGGGCGATGGAACTTCCGTGATCACGACGATGGCTTCGCACATTCAGGGTCTGGTCTCGGGCCTGCGGCAGACCGCATTCAACATCAGCGGCGCCAAGCTCCAAGTCGGCATGGCGGTCACGTTCCTCCTCGAACTGCTCGGTCAAACCGCCTCGGATGAGACGCGGAGCCGGGAGGAGAACGATGTGCAGGTCCTGGTGGTCTCCTTCGCACGTTCCGCGGACGAGATCGAGTCCACGCTTCCAAGCCTGATGTCCCCGTTGATGGCCGCGAAGAGCCACTTGGACATGCTGCTCGCGGCGGTGAAGTCGCTTTCCCGCATCCATTTGATCGGGCGTGTCGAAGCGGCAAATGTCGAAGACGCCCACGAGTTCCTCCAGCTATTCGAAGAAGTCGAGTATCAACTCCAGGCGGCACGGACAGAACTGCGCGGATTCTCCTGTGCGATCGATTCGCTTTGGAAGGGCCTGCCCGAACTCGAGGGCCACAACCGCGCGCTTAGGGAGACGCTCGTTCGCAAGGAAACGGTTGCCGCTTGACCGGAGCTTTGGGATTTGGAGCTTCAGATCTGGGCGGCGGCGATGGCTGCTAAGCCGTCCATAACGGCTGCATCTTCCCCGATCGTGGCCGCCCGGCGGAAGCCAAGGCCCAGCTCCGCGCATCGGTCTCGCGCCTCGATTCCAAGATCGTAGAGGACTTCGAGATGGTCGGAGACGAAGCCGACCGTGCAGGCGACGACGTTCCTGTACTTCGAGGCGTTGTCCGCGATGACGTCGAGGATGTCCGGCCCAAGCCACGGCTCGCCGGTCGAGGAAGCACTTTGAAAGCCGAAAGTCCAATGAGGGACGTGCGCGGCTTCGGCGACGAGCCGGCTCGTCTCCAGAAGCTCCTCCTGGTAAGGATCGCCGGCCGCCATGATCTTCTCAGGCAGACTGTGAGCGCTGAAGATCACGAGGGTCTCATCCGGATTCCAGCCCGCCATCTGATCGGAGACTCGCTTGGCGAGGGCATCGATCATGGCGGGCATCGTGCCCCAGCGCTCGACGACCGCGACCTGCATGCCGGGCGCGCGTTCCTGCACCCCTTTATCGATGTACTTCTTGTAGGCAACGACGCTGAAGCTCGAGTAATGAGGCGCGAGGACGACCGCGACCGCCCTCGCGATCCCGTCTGAGGCCATTTGAGCCACCGCTTCCTCGATGAAGGGATGGGTGTGCTTGGCGCCCACATAGAGCTTCGTCTCGATTCCGCGACGCGTCAGGCCATCCTGGATCAGCTTGGCCTGGCGTTCCGAGATGTGAGCCAGAGGCGAAGGCCCACCGATCGCCCTGTAGCGCTCGACGAGGTCGTTCAGCGCCTCGTCGGTGGGAGGGCGCCCGTGGCGGATGTGCGTGTAGTAGGGAAGCACGTCGTCGAGGGACGCGGGCGTGCCGTAGTGCATGACGAGAAGGCCGAGGATGGGGTGGGACATGGCGTGGGCTGATGGAGTGAGGGAGTGATGGGCGTTCGATTAATCTAGCAGTCTAGCAATCGCCTCGGCGGCTTCGCGGCCGTCTCGGACGCAGTCGGGGACGCCGCCGCTCCGGTAGGAGGCGCCGATCAGGAAGATCGGGAGCCCTTCCAATCCCGCTTCGATTTCGGCGAGCAGTTCCGTATGGCCGACCACTTTCTGCGGCATCGCTTGGGCCCATCTCCTCAGGGCCCGATAGGTCGGCTCTTGGCGCGGCTTCAGGATCGTTCCGATCGCCGCGGTAGCCTGCTCGATCAGTTCGTCGTCCGTGAAGTCGTCGACGTTCAGGCCACCGTCCCGTCCCATGAAGCACCTGAGCAGTAGAGTTCCCGCGGGCGCTCGGCCCTCCCATTTGTTGGAGGACCATGTGCAGCCGGTCATGGCGCAAGTCTCGCTGGAGGGAACGAGAAAGCCGTTGCCGTGAGGCTCTTTCGGAAAGGCGGCCATGGGGTAAGCAAGGGTCGCGACGGCCGTCGACGTGTGGCGGATTTCGCCAAGCCGAACGCTGGAACGGGGAGCGATCTCGCTCAGCAGGCGCGCGGCGACATGGGCGGGGACGGCGAGGACGACGGCCTCCGCGTCGACCGGGGGAGAGCCCTCGGAGTGGACGCGCAGGCCGTCGCCGGCCTTCTCGATCCGGCTCGAAGGGACGCCGGAGCGCTTGACGCCGTTCAGGTGATGGCACAGTTCCTCCACCAGCGACTCCATGCCGTTTCGAAGGCTCACGAATCCGGCCCGGCGATGCATGTTATGGCCGCTGGCCGCCGCTGGCTGGTCGGTTGGACCAGTGAGGCTGCCCTTCTTTTGCTCCAGTCCGAGATAGGTGGGATAGAGGGCCTTCATGCTCAGCTTCTCGGGGTCGCCGGCATGGATTCCGGCGAGAAGCGGCTCGGCGAGGAGATTGGAGAATTTGCGGCCGAAACGGCGGCGGAAAAAGGATGCGATCGACTCGTCCTGACCGTCGCCTTTGGGCGCGTCCTTCTCCTTGAGGATCCGGCGCTTGGTCGACGCTCCGAAGAACTCGGCCTTTTCGAGGGCAGTCGAGGCGCTCGGCATCAGGGAAGCCAACGCGCGGGGCACATGGTGGAGCTTGCCGTTAACAAGAATCGAGAAATCGAATTGAAGGGGCTCGATGAGATCGTTCTCCATGCCGAGCTCGATCGCGAGTTCGATCGCAGCGGGCTTCACGGAGAAAACGGAGTCAGGGCCCTGCTCGACGAGGAGGTCGCCGACCCGCTCGGTGCCGACCTTGCCTCCGAATCGCTCGCTGGCTTCGAGAAGGGTAACGCGAACGTTCGGAGACTTCTGCAGGAAGTAGGCGGCGCTGAGCCCCGCCATCCCGCCCCCAATCACAACGACCTGTCTCATCTGCGATTCTCGTCTACGCCGCGGCGCGTCGAGTGATTACAGTACCCGGAGGGCCGGATTGCTGGATTGCTCGGTCAGCTCCGCCGATCTCGCGCAATCTGGCAATCCCCGTGTCCCTGATTCTATCGACACCTTTTTCACGACACGATCCATGCTCCGGCGAAGCCCATCATGAATTGCAAGAATCTTTACCGAGCAACCCATGAATCCAAGCCCAACCATCGACGGATACGCCACAAACCCGCTCCTCGTTTATTGGGAAACGACGAGAGCGTGCGCTCTGTCCTGCCGCCACTGCCGCGCCTCCGCGATGCCAACCGCGCACCCTCTCGAACTGAGCCACGAAGAGGGGCTCGAATTGCTCGAGCAAATCGCCTCCTTCGGAGAGCCGATGCCGCATCTCGTGCTCACCGGCGGCGATCCGATGCGTCGCAAGGACATCTTCGAATTGATCGCAAAGGCTAGGAGCCTCGGGATCGACGTCTCGATCACTCCCGCGGCCGGCCCCGACCTTACTCGCGAAGTCATCTTCAAGCTCAAAGAGGCAGGCATCGACAGCATGGCCCTCAGCTTGGACGCCTCGACCGCGAAGGCACACGATTCGATTCGCCAGGTGGATGGCTGCTTCGCGAAGACGATCGAGGCGGCTCAATGGGCAGGCGAGGCAGGCCTGCCTCTTCAGGTCAACACTCTGCTTTCCTCCGAGACGGCGGCCGATCTTCCGGCCGTGTTCAAACTGCTGCACTCGTTCCCGGTCATGCGTTGGGCCCTCTTCTTCCTCATCTCGGTGGGCCGCGGCAAGCAGCTTCAGGAAGTGACGCCGGAGCAGGCCGAGGCGATCATGCAGTGGTCGTACGAGCTATCACGGACGGCTCCTTTCCAGATTAAAACGACGGAAGCGCCGTCCTTCCGCCGCGTCGCCCTCGATAAGATGAAAGCGGCCGGGCTATCGAACGACCAAATCCGGCACACCAATATCCACCGGGCGTACGGGATCCGCGACGGGAACGGAATCACCTTCGTTTCCCACCTGGGCGACGTGTATCCCTCGGGATTCCTGCCGCTCAAGGCCGGCAATGTAAGGCTTAAGGCACTGCCCCTGATCTACCGGCACTCGGAAGTGTTCTCAAAGGTCCGGGACGTCAACAGCTTTGAAGGGAAGTGCGGTCTTTGCGAATTCCGCAAGATCTGCGGCGGTTCTCGCGCGCGGGCCTTCGCCCACACCGGCAATCCGGCGGGGAGCGATCCGGTTTGCGTCTACCAGCCCAAGCAACGCGAGGTGGCGCTCGCCGGCTAACGTCTTTTCTCTTGATCCTCTCTCCCCCAACAGGGCCTCTGCTTGCGGAGGCCCTTCTTAGTCTGCTGCGGTTTCGGATTGTCCGATCCGGCTGATTCGAGCTAGGAAGTCGTTGCTTTACATTGAGTCGCCTGCGATTGTTAGGAAAGGCGTCAGGGCGAACGCTCGGACCCCGCTCTCGGTCGCGGATCGCAACCTGGAGAAAGACGGCGGTTGGGGTCGGGAGG
>DATJYD010000066.1:0-2367 GCA_035499755.1 Fimbriimonadaceae bacterium | reverse complement strand
CCATCGTCCGCATCTGATAATCGAGCAGATTGGCGAGTCCGATCACGGCCATGATGCCGAAGACCATGAGGGAAGCCGAATCGAAACCGTGGGACATGGGTGTTTAGGTCGCCCTTATTCCATGCTCCTGGGCAACGAGGGCTGCTTCCGTTCTATCGTTAACATGCAGTTTTCGCAAAATGCTTCCTACATGAGTTTTGACGGTTTTTTCGCTCAGACAGAGCTTGTCGGCGATCAGGGAGTTCTTCATTCCCGTCGCAAGCAGTTCCAGCACTTCGACTTCCCGCCTACTCAGCTCTGCGAAAAGCTCCCGGTTCTTCGTCGCCACCTGGGTCAGCCGGTTGAACTCGCCGAGCACTTTGGTGACGAGAATCGGGCTCAGGACGCCCTCGCCCGCCTTTGCCGAAATCACCGCCTTGCGAATCTCCTCCAGACCGGCGTCTTTCAGCAGATAGCCGAGCGCCCCCGCCTTGATCGCGGAAAAGACCTTTTCGTCATCGCCGTACTTTGTGAGGATCACGACCTGGATCGCCGGAAGCTTCTCCCGGATTCGACGCGTCGCCTCGATTCCGTTCAACCGAGGCATCTCGATATCCATGAGAATCACATCCGGCTTCAGGATGTGAGCCTCCGCCACCGCCTGTTCGCCGTTCGGCACCGTCGACACGAGCGCAAGCTCGGAATCGAGCTGGAGCAATTCCCCCAGCGTGTTCCGCAACAGCGAATCGTCCTCCGCGATCATTACACGAATCTTAGCCATAACCCTCCGACCTCACCAATCCGCAATCCCTACTCCTTGCTCTTGCTTCGCCGTCCCAGAGGAATCGTCGCATCCACGCGAGTGCCCTTCTCGATATTGGGTCGAACGACGACCATGCCGCCCAGCTTCTCCGCCCTTTCCGACATGCTTTCCAGTCCCACATGGCCGTTGCCCGACGACTGCTCCGATATACCGCAGCCGTCGTCGGAGATGACCAAGTGCACGTCGGGACCGCGAAACACGAGTTCGACGGCTACCGACCCGGCGCCGGCATGCTTGACCACGTTCGTCAAACTCTCCTGGGCAATGCGGAACAGCGCGTTCTCCTGATCCGCGGTAAGGGCGGCCGGGCTTCCTTCCGTGCGGAAGTCCAGGGCCAATCCGAATCGCTCGCAGAAGTTGTGCGCGTATTGCCGCATGGCGGGCAAGAACCCTTCTCCCATAGCCGGCGAACGCAGGCGCTGCACGAGGAACCGCAGTTCGTCCGCCGCCTGCCGCAGCGACCCCCGCGTTTCCTGGGCGATCTGAGCCGCCCGCTCGCCGTCCTTGGTCACGAGGTGCTGCACCAACTCGATCTGAGAAGCCGCCGCGATGAGCTGAGCCTGGACTCCGTCGTGCATTTCCAGCGCCAGCCGGCTCCGATCCGCCGCGACCTGGGCGCGCCCCCGGTACTCAGCGGCCCGTCTCGCCAGGAACGTGAAGAGGGACGACATCATGAGAAGGAACAGAAACCGAAATGCGATGTTGTACGGCTTCTCCAGTCCCATAAGCTGGACCGACGCGAAGATGCTGCCGACCACCGACAGCACGCCGATCGCCGCGGCATAAACGACGTTGAGCGTGCCCGCGGCCTCCGCGATCGGCAGGAAGTACATGAGCGTGATGTTCCCGAGCGGATCCTTGTCGCCGATGTAGAGCATGAAGGTGACGAGGGCCACATCGATCGGCGGATAGACGAGCTGCCACTTCAGCCAGCGCGGGTTCTTGAAGGCGAGGACCGTCCGGATCGCGAAGTAGCCAAGCACGCAAATCGTGAAGGCCCGCATCCGCAGCATGTTGCCGGGCTCGAGCTCCCGCGCCACGGTCGGGTTGTTCAGCCAAAGGAACGCGAACGGAGAAAGCGCCCAGATATGGGCGAGGAAGATCAGGTGCCACGTGCGTTCCCAACTCCGCATCTAACGCACAGTGTACGACCGCGCATGGGACCGCCGAATTCATTCGGCTCCGGAAACTCGCAATTCGCCGGAACAGGCTCTTCGCGCCCAAGCCGTGAACCCAGCGTTTAAGAAGGACATACCGGTCCGCCACAAACCCGACATCCGGTGCGCCGAAGCCCGGCGCTCATCTTTTCTTCATCCTTCAGGATCAGCGTTACGAGATTGGTCTCGCAACACGATTCATTTCGATTAGGTGTCTTTATGCGTCAATTCCAGCTCCTTCTCCATCTCTCCGCCATCGTCGCCGTCCTGTCCCTGGCGGTTCTGTCGGCCGCCCAGCGCCGCGGCCCGGGCAGAGGCGGCGCCGCCGGCGGCCAAGGCGGCCCGCCGGCCCAAATGGGCGCGACCGGCTCGCTATCTCAACCCACCTTGAAGCCCTACGAGGAGGTG
>DATJYD010000065.1:0-3377 GCA_035499755.1 Fimbriimonadaceae bacterium | reverse complement strand
GGAGGGCCCATGTCTTTGCTGTCTTATGCTTCCCGGTCTGGTCGGTTTCCGCGTTGCGGCTGGTCTGATCGATCCTCGCATCAATAACCTGCGCCATCGACATGAGGCGGGACATGGCAAGGGGTCGCGGTTCGTTGCGGATTATCCAAACGAGGGTGGCATAGGCGAGCAAGCCCGCCATCGACGCGTTCGAGTAGTTGTGAGCGCCGACGACCTTCATGTCGCTCGTTGGAATTGCGCGGTCGAGGATGCGGATTTCCTGCTCGTTTACTTGCGCAAAATCCCCGTCAGGCCCGAAAGTAAGCACATGAGGCAGCCGCCCAAGACGGGATCCCGTGGCATCGGCTTCCAGCCGATGAGTGCCAGGGCCTTCCAGGCCCGGGTCCGCCGGCTGGAAGCCGGCGGCGTCAGCCGAGCTAGACCTGACCGCGTAAGTGCCGTGTTCGGCAGTCCAGTGCGGCAGGTTGGCCGCTTGTCTCTTGATTATCGTGGCATCGGCTTCGGCGGCACTCATCGGCTGGAAGCCGATGCCACGGTGGACGACCTTGTAGTCTTCCGGCTGCTGCCCCGCGAAGATGCGCTTCTTTGTTGCCGCGTAGTCCTCGAATGAGTCGTACCGGTCCAAGTGATCCGGGGCGATGTTCGTGATCCCGGCGACCGCGGCCCGGAATCGGGACACCCATTCGAGCTGAAAGGAGCTGACCTCGGCCACGAGCACCTGCCCGGCCTTAGCGTTTAGGGCGGCCTCGGTCATCGTGATCTCCGGGTAGCCGGTGCCGAAGACATTCCCGCAGAGCACCGCGTCGATGCCGCACTCGCGGAGCGCGAGATAGGTCATGACGGTCGTCGTGCTCTTGCCGTTCGTTCCCGTGATCGCCACTATCGGAGCGAGGTATTGGGGGGGCGGCGCGAGTTCGCGCGCTTCGAGGACCCGATAGGCGAACTCGATCTCGCTCGCGATCTCGATCCCGTGCTGTCGGGCGTGGCGCAAAACCGATGAACGGCTGTCCACACCAGGATTCGGCACCAGCAGATCGACCTCGGAGGGATCGAACCGCCCCTCCCAGCCGAAGTGCATCTCGACCCCGAGCGCCTGTGCTTCCGCGACCACGCCCTGCTTGACCATCCGCTCCGGACGGGCGCTGTCGAAGACGGTCGGAGTGGCGCCGAGAGCGAGAGCGGCGCGTGCGACCGCGAGACCGGATCGTCCGAGGCCGTAGACCGCGATTCGGCAGCCGGTCACCGCAAACTCCGTACGTGCTGGATCGCGATGTCTTTCACCGTCTGATCGTGTCTTCCCACCCACCAGATCGCGATTCCCCACGCCGCGAGCGAGAGCGCCAACTGGCACGCCGAGAACGTCGCGACCACCCGGCCCTCACGCCAACCGGCCTTCTCGAAGGCGTGGTGGATGGGGGTATAGGGGAAGAGCCGACGCTTGAATAGCTTCACCCATGCGATCTGCATCGGCACCGGGACCAGCTCCGCGACCATCACGAGGGACAGGACGAGGACAGCCAAGCCCCACCCGGATCGCGACAGCGCGTCATAAGGCATCCCGAAGGTGGGCTGTCCCATGTGTTCGCCATAGCCCCACGAGTACAGGTGGGGAGCCGCGTCCAGGAAGACGACCGCGGCGATCAGATAGCCGATGACGGCGCCGATCGGCAGCGAGCCCACGTCGCCCATGAACAGCTTCGCGGGCGGCTTGTTGAGAACAAGGAATGGAATCGCCGCCGCCATGATCGGCAGAAAGATCGTCACGCCTTCGAACATGTTTGCGTACCACGCGACGGCGACCAGGCCAAGCCCGAGAGCGAGAAGCAGCGTCCCGGCCAACCAGTCCAGCCCATCCGCGAAGTTGTAGGCGTTGGAGAAGAAGAGGATCGAGAACACGACCGTGGCCCAGACCAGATCAAAGTTGCGATGGTCGATCCAAGCGGCCACAGCAGCGACGACGAACTGCATAACGATCTTCTGCTTCCAGCCAAGGCCCCGCTTGCCCTTCATGAGCCGGGGGACGAGAAAATCGTCGGTGAAACCGGTGAATCCAAAGCCGAGGAGGAGAACGGCCGCGGCGAGCAAGGGGTCGATGTCGTAGTTCGGAATGCGGCTCGGCATCGCGATCATCGCGTAGACGATTCCGGCTAGGCCCCCGACGACGATGATGATTCCGCCCATCGTGGGCGTGCCCTGCTTCTTCTGATGACCCTCTGGGGCGTATTGACTAACCGTCTGGCGGGATTTCAGAGCGAGGAGGAGCCGGTAGACCGGATACGCGAGGGCCGAGCCGACGAGGAACCCGATGACACCGGCCCACATGATGATGTCCGGCTGAGGACCGTACTCGGTCATACCTCGCGGTCCTCCCTAGGAATCGTCTTCTCCAGTTCCAGCGAGCGGCTGCCTTTCACGAGGACCGCGTCGCCGGGTTTTGCGGAATCGATGAACGCGCCGACTTCCTTCAGACTGTCGGCCCAGTGAACGACGAGACCGTGCATACGGGCTTCCTCCATGGCGAGGGCGGCGGGGCCGGAGTAGAAGATCGCTTCGTCGATTCCCGACTTCGCCAAGACTATGCCGAGGTCGCGATGAGCCTGATCCGAGTAGGGGCCGAGTTCGCGCATTTCGCCGATCACGGCGAGGCGGCGGCCATTGCAGGGCAGTTCGGCGAAGGTCTCGATCGCTCCGATCATGCTCGGCGGCGCCGCGTTGTAGGTGTCGAGGAGGATCGTGACGCCGTCGCGCTCGATCACCTCCATGCGGAGGGGAGGCAGCCTCGCTTCTTCGAGTGCCTTGGCGGCATCGGCCGGGGGGACGCCGAGGACGATCGCCACGGCCATCGCGGCCGCTGCCCCAAGCGCGATGTGGCGACCAACGGTCGGAAGCTGAGCAATCTGGGTCGAGGGTTGGCCGTTCTCGGATCCCGCTACCCTAAATGTGACCTCGCTCGCAGTCCAACTTAGGGACTTGTAGCCGGCGATCCGAACGTCGGCCTCATCCGAGTAGCCGAACGTGACCACGCGTCCAGGGGCTTTGCTCTTGAGAAACCCCAGGTAGTCGTCTTCCTGCCAGAGGATCGCGATCCCCTCGCGGGGAAGCGATTCGAGAAGCTCAGCTTTGGCGCGGGCGATCCCGTCGCGGGACCCGACCTCGCTCATGTGGGAGTAGCCGATGTTGGTGACCACGGCGATGGTAGGACTGGCGATCTCGGCGAGATGGCGAATCTGACCGAATCCGCGCATCGCCATCTCCACCACCGCGGCTCTGGTCTCAAAGGACCCGGAACCGCCATCCCCCAACCCCCTTCCTCCTCCCGGCACAATCATCCGGCAAGAGGAAGGGGGCTCGAGCCCGGCCCACATGAGGGGAGCCGT
>DATJYD010000064.1:0-5548 GCA_035499755.1 Fimbriimonadaceae bacterium | reverse complement strand
AACCGCGGAGGTGGCAGATCTCGTTCCGCCGGTAGTCGAAGAACCCCTGGTACGGGCAGCCCATCGAGTACTCGTGAGCCGTGTAGACGCAGACGAATCCGGCTCGTTGGGCCGCATCGGCGACGCTCGCGGTGAGGGCGTCGCGATAGGCGTGGAAGTGAACAACGGTATCGCGCGGATCGCACTGCGCGAGCAGAGCCCGTAGCGCGCGAGCCGCGGGGCGATACCAGATGCCTTGAAGCGCGCCGCGCAAGCGGCTTGGGTTCTCGGTGTGGGGCTCGATGCCGAGACAGGTCACTTCGAGCCCGGCAAGCTCCGGCGCCACCGGACCGGTGGCGGCGAAGAAGTCGACCCGATGCCCGCGCTCGGCGAGAGCGCGGGCGGATAAGATCGCGATCTTCGCGGCTCCTCCGACGATCCGGGCGTGGTCGTTGACGATGACGATTCTCAAGGCGCTCTCAGAATCGTAGCACCCCCGGATTCGGCGCGTCGCCGAAACCAGTTTCTCTAGGGAGTTAGCATCCGAGTGTTGAACGCCGTGTTCGCTTGGGCCATGGCGGCGACCAACTGCGAGTAGGGCACGTCGGTGACCGATACGATCCCGAGGTCCTGATTCGAGTTATCCCACATGCGCCCGCTGATCACCTCGTCCTCCCACTTGTACCATTGGAGGCCGACCAGGTTTGGCCAGGTGGACGCATCGGCCACGTAGTTCTGGTAAGCCTGAACTCGGTCGTCCTCGCTCGGGCAGCACAGAGAGGAACCGCCGACCCGCCCCTGATCCGACGCGGAGAAGGCGAATTCGCTGATGAGGACGGGCGCGTTGACCGCCTTGAGATCGCTTCGATACTGAGAGGGGGTCATGTCGTAGCAGTTGAAGCTGACGACGTCGCAGTAGCGGACGGCCGCGGCCACCGCCTCCGGGCAGTAGTAGGCGAACCGGCACCCCAGATACAGGCCGTGATATCCCAGGCTCGTCAGCTTCGCCCGAATGATCGAGAAGTACTGGTTGGCAAACTCGGTCAGGAACGAGCGCATGTCGAGCTGGAGGGCAAGCGAAGGAGCGGCCGGGCGGAACGACGTGTTTGCAAGTAAGGCGTTGAAGCTCGCGAAGGAGGTTCCCCAAGCGCTGTTCAGCTTAGCGATCGTGCGGTACTTGGTCAAGAGGTCTTTCTCGAACCGCTGCTTTGCCGGCTGATCCGAGGGAGCGGAAAGGACGTTGAAGGCCAAATCGAAGCGATAGTTGGCGCTCGTCCAGCTTTGCGCCCACGGCAGCTCGTTGTCGACGAACAGACCCACATTGTAGGGGTCGCGGTTCAGAGTTGGAACGAGCGGGGCGAGGGTGCTGTTGACGGCGGTCGCCCAGTTCGGGTCGTACGGATCGGGCATGATGAAGCTCTGCCCTGGGCAGGTGATCGTCCGGAAGTTGCCGGCGATCTGGGCAACCTGCATGTTCGGCATCTGGATCGAGGGGTTATTGTAGAGGATGCCATCGCTCGCCGGGCCAAGCGTATTGAAGCCCCACGTCTTGAGGCGTTTGACGGCGGTGGCATCGCCCGTCGCCTGCCAGGCGCTCCCGTACTTCCTTTCAAGATTCGAGGTGTAGAAGTCGAAGCCCTCGTCGGGCTGTCCAGTGTTGGGATTCGTCGTGTTGAAGTAGAACTGGTCAAGCGGACTTCCCGCGGCCGGCAGGGCGCCGGTGGCAAACAGGGAGGCGTTATTCAGGCAGAACGCCCTCGAGCCGTTGCCGACGCAGGCGACTCCGGTGGAGAAGAACCGGGTGCCTACCGGGGTGATGATGTACCACTTGCCGTTCTGCTTGGCCACCCGCCATTTCCCGGTGCCGGCATCGATGCCCGAGCCGGCGACGCCGTCGAAGGCGTCGTTGCTGTAAGGCAATTGTCCGGAGAGCGCGTTGTCGGAGAGAATCTGACTGGCCAACTGCGAGTCGCTGGTGATGCGGCCGGCAAAGCTATAATTCGGCTGTCCGTACTGATCGACGATCGCCGAGGTCGGCGTGTTGAGATTCTCCAACGCGAGTTGGGAGAGCGTCAGATGCTGGACTCCACTTATCAATGGGTTCCAGATTCGAATCTTGTGAACGCTGTTCTTGACGATGGTTCCAAAGAATGAGGACTGGCAAACGGTTCCGTCGCCGGTCGGGAAACCGTTGCCCCAGGCAACCACGGACGAGGGTTGGAGGGGAATCGTGACCGTTTCGGTCTTGTTTGCGCCGATCACAAAGTCGGACCAAGCCCAGCCATTGGATCCGCTATCGAATACGACTTCAACCTGAGTGACGGCAGACCCGCTGTTCGTGAGCGTCAGCGCGATATCGGTGTAGGGCGTGAAGTCGGACGTGCCGAAGTTGAGGCCGAAGGCTGAGTTCGTTTGAACCAAACTCATTTGGACGCCGACGCCCTGCACCACGGAGTAGGTCGCCGACTTCTCCGTGTAAGCGGAGGCCCCAGAGATTCCCCCGGTGGAAACGACATCCAGCGATGCGGGGATCAGTGCGGGAAGGACGCCCAGTAATGTGCCCAAGAGGAGTTTCCCAACTCTCATGCTCGAAGCTTTCCGCCCTAAGCTCGAGAAGCGGCACGTGGATTTGCTAGAGGGTGGCTCGTCCCCGCTCCCAGATCCACATAGCGTATTCACACCTATGCATCGCCCACCCTCATCAGCGGCAACAGAAACCGACATATCCATCATAAACCTCCAGAGACCGGATAAACCCGCTCTTTCACGACGGATCATCGGAGGATTACGTTAGGTGGTCATACACTATATATTGCTGATCTCCAGGCAATAACGAACAGGGGACGGGAACGCATCGGAATCGGACCTGCTTGGCCCCTCCGTGTATGTTGGGCTGATGCTCTTCGGCAATCCTCGCCCAGCTTCGAACGTATCGAACAAGAGATGGGACGATTTTTGTCCGGCTGGATGGCGTTCGCGATCGTTGCGGGGGCCCTCGCGGTCATCGGAGCGATCGGCTTGCACCAGCATCCCAAGCTCACGCCTCGGAAAGCTTCCCTACCGGCCTCGAGGATCGTGGGAATCGGAATCAACTGCCACGCCGAGATGCTTCCGGTCGACGACCTGAAGGCGATCGGCATCTCCTGGGTGCGGCTCGACGAGCCGGGGCCGGACAACACGTACGATCGAATCAAGCCGCTCGTCGACCACTATCGCGAGTTCGGACAGCTTTGGTGCATTCCTCAGACGGCTCGCGATCCCGCGGCGGTGGCGAGAACGATGCTTGCAGCCGGCATTACCGAGATCGAGGTGTTCAACGAACCCGACTTCGGGGGAATTCCCGCGAAGGATTACGTGAAGGCATTCCAAAGCGTGCGCAAGGCGGTCGGCAATTCGGCTCGGCTTTACGGTCCTGAGTTGTGCACCTGGGAGACCTACCGCTACTATCTCGACGACTGTGCGCGACTAGGCTTTCAGCCCGATGTGTTGACCTTCCACGGCTACCATCAGGGGACGGCGCCGCATCTCGCGCAGTGGGTGAACGAGGCGAAGAGCTACGGGCTTCCGGTCGTGGTCAGCGAAGTCGGATTCCCGAATTACCTCGGGCCGATGGCGTACCGAATCAAGATGACGGAATCGCTCGGGACGCTCTTCGTGAAGACGCGGGACGCGCTGAAGGGAACGCCGTGGTGCTGGTACGACGGCCCCAACCCTCCCGGCGACTACGACTGCGGGCTCTTCGACGACGGCAAGCCGAATCGGAACTACCGAGAGGTCCAGGCGGCGATTGCGAAGGACGCCGGGCCCTGATGATTGATGATTGATGATTGATGGGGCAATACGGTTTAGTTAGCAGAGCCGTAGCGCCACAAGTCGCGCAGAACAAAGCGCGAACAAGTTCGCGCACTCCATACGGACTTCCAAACTAAACGGTATTGGGGTTAGGGGCCGGCGCCGCCTTGGCATCCGATGATCAGGTATGAGCCGAAACCTCCTGGGCGGTGGTTCTTTGGATCGCCCGGGTCTGTGCAGAAGTTGAAGCCGACCCAGGTCGTGATCGCCACGGAATCGGTGTTCGCGAGGAGGGATTCGGCTTCTTGTTGGCTGCCGAGGCCGTAGGCCTGCCAGTTACTCGTGAGGGACGAAGTCAGTTGATCGCGCAGATCCTGCGGGAGATCATTGACCGATGGGACGGAGCCGGGCAGATTCTCGTTGAGGCCGAGCAGCTTCATGAGAGCTCGACCCGCTTGCGCTCGCTCGGCTTTTAGCTTGCCCTCGACCTCCGCAATCAGGTCCGCGGCAACTCGCATTCCATCGGGAAGCGCGGTCCTTGCCAGGCCGAAGAGGTGAAACTGCACGTCTTCGTTCTCCCTCTCCTCCGCGGCATGCGCGGCTGCGAGCTTGCTGAATTCGCTATTGGAAAGCACTCGGGACGGGATCGGCATCCTGGCGAGAATCTGGTCGCGGTGGCCGGACTCCCGGATGTTCTGAGGCAGATCGACGTCGAACGATCGACCCGTGTTCGGGTCGCGCATCGTAATCGAGACGGAGCCGCTCAATCCGATCGCCCCATCCTCGAGGTTGAAGCCCGACGGCCGCATTCCAGGCGGGGTGGCCTCGTCCATGTATCCACAGATCACGGCTTTCTCATCCGGTGGCAGATCGCCGATCCGGCCAGCAAGGCCGGATCGGCCGAGGACGGCGAGGGCCCTAGCCATGTCCGTCGCCTGCTTCACTTCGACGAGCCTCCAAAGACGGCGGTCGAGAACGACCAGGCCGCGGCTTCCCCACGTCTTGAGGTCGAACCGATCTTTGGCGAAGAGCTTCTGAACTTCGCTCAGAGGCGACGCCATCTTGAAGTCGGTCTGGACCTTTTCGACGATCTTCTTGTCGTTCGAGATCACGATCAGATCGCGAACCGCAATGTCACCCCGGCCGCCAGGCGAAGCCTGACCCGTGGCAGCGAAGAACGCGAGGGCTAGAGCAAGGACACTCATCTCTTAGTTCGACCCGCCGCCGCCGCCGGCCTTGATCTCATAGCTATAGTGATCGGTGACGTGGTAGCCGGGGCCGCCGTTACGCGCGATGTCTCGTTCCGCGGTGTCCGTTACGGATCCTCCGGAGTAGTACCAAAACACCTCACTGCCTTGGCGCAATTCGCAGTTGTCGTAGTTGTATATCGAATCACCCATGTTGCACGTGGCGCTCCAAACGGGCCCAGATTCGCTCCAGTCGTTCTGGCAGAGGCTCGCAAACAGCGCGCGCCATGGCGGATCTTGGGTGGGCGACCCAACAACGTAAAACCAGTTCTCAGATCCTGTGTTCCACACAACTGGACCTGAGTTCGTGCAGAAGATGGCGCTAGTTAGGATCTTGGCCTGCTGAATCGTAACAGAGTAGCTCTCCTCAACCCACTGGCATTGGGCTAATGCGTACAAACTGGCCGTACAGAGAGTTGACAGCAGCTTTGGTATGACTCGTCTCAAAAGACACCTCCACGATCGCCAGTATAGTCCTCGCTCTCCGGTGACTAATGGGGGGTGGTAATAGTTGCTCATAAAGCAGCAAG